>JAUVQB010000275.1 GCA_030598385.1 Alphaproteobacteria bacterium
GACGAAGTCAGGGTGCCGGCGAAGCACCAGCAGGCTGCGCCCCGCGAGCGAAAGCCCCTGCAAACCCAGAAGGACGCAGAAGCCCGGGATCACCGTCTTCAAGAGGAACAGCCCCGGCATGCCGCCGGCCTCGCGGGATTCCTCCAGCCGCGCCCAGGAGTCGGCGACGTAGTCGAGGCTGACCCAGAAGATCAGCCCCACCAACGGAAGCAGCAGCAAGAGCGAGCCGAAGAGATCGACCAGCGCCTTCGTGCGGTCGCCGGCCGGCCGGTAAAAGATGTCGACCCGCACGTGGCCGTGGTGCAGAAGGGTGTAGCCGGCGCCCAGCATGAACACGATGCCGTGCAGCCAGACGTAGGATTCCTGCATCCAGACCCAGCCGATGGCGAAGACGTAACGCAGCAGCACGACGGCGAAGGTGATCAGCACCATCGCCAGGGTCAGCCAGGCAACGCCCCGCCCCACGGCGTCGTTGAGGCGGTCGATCAAACGGACGAAGGCGGCGAGTCCGGTCATTGTGCGAGGCGCTGACGTCGTGTGTGGGACCGGCCCTTGCGATCACCGGAATCTGTTCGACTTGGGGAAGCCGTGGGGCGGCAGCCGGCCGGCCGCGCCGCGCTTGCCGATCCAGGCGGTGAGGTCGGTCTCGGTGCGGGTGCGCCCGCCTCCGGCCTGCCAGGTGAGGCCCTCTTTCATGGTGAAAGTCTTGATGTCCTTCAGGCCGCCATCGCGATAGCGCTGCAGGATGACGCCCCGTCCGCGGGTCATGACCGGCAGCTCCGACAGGGGGAACAGCAGCAGCTTGCGGTTCTCGCCGATCACGGCGACTGCGTCGCCGGAGATCCGGGCGCAGGCCGCTGCCTCCATGCCGCCGCCCAGGTTGAGGACCTGCCTGCCGCCCTTTGTCTGGGCCACCACCTCGTCCTCCGGCACGACGAAGCCGCGCCCGTCGGCCGAGGCCACCAGCAGCTTTTCGCCCGATTGGTGGACCAGAATAGCAACCACGTCCTGATCGTTGGGCAGGTCGATGAGGAGGCGCAAGGGCTCGCCGAAGCCGCGCCCGCCGGGCAGCTTGTCGGCGCCGATGGTGTAGAAGCGGCCGTTGGTGGCGAACACCAGCAGTTTGTCGGTGGTCCAGGCCGGCACGGCGAAGCGGCCGCGGTCGCCTTCCTTGTACTTGGCTTGAGCGGCCGCCGAGGTTAGGTCCTCGACGTGGCCCTTCATGGCCCGGATCCAACCCTTGGCCGAGCACAGCACGGTCACCGGCTCGCGTTCGATCACCGCCTCGATCGGCACCACCACGTCGGGCGGCGACGTGCCGAGCTCGGTGCGCCGGGCGCCCAGCGCGCTCGCGGGGCCGAACTGCTTCTTCAGGCCCTTGATATCCGAGGCGATCACCCGCCAGCGCTCGGCCTCGTTCTTTAACAGGCGCTTTAGCTCCTTGCGCTGGGCGGTGAGCTCCTCGTGCTCCTTGCGAATGCCCTCCTCTTCCAGCTTGCGCAGCGCGCGCAGGCGCATGTTGAGGATCGCCTCGGCCTGGGCGTCGCTGAGCTTGAAGGTCGCCATGAGCCGGGACTTGGGCTCGTCCTCGAAACGGATGATGCGGATCACTTCGTCCAGATTGAGGTAGGCGATCAGGTAGCCGTCGAGCACCTCGAGCCGCTTGTCGATCTTGTCCAGCCAATGCTGGCTGCGCCGCCGCAGGACCTCGTGGCGGTGGTCGAGGAAGGCCTGCAGCACCTCGGCGAGCGACATCACGCGCGGCGTGTGATCGGCGTCCAGCACGTTCATGTTGAGCGAGACGCGGCTCTCCAGATCCGTCTGACGGAACAGGGATTCCATCAGCACCTCGGCCTCCACGTTGCGGCTCTTGGGCTCCAGCACCAGGCGCAGGTCGGCCGCGGAGTCGTCGCGCACGTCGGCCAGCATGGCGAGCTTGCGGGCCAGCAACAGCTCGGCGATGCGCTCCACCAGGCGCGATTTTTGCACCTGATAGGGGATCTCGGTGACGACGATCTGATAAAGGCCGCCCTTCTGCTTCTCGATCTCCCAGCGGGCGCGCACGCGGAACGACCCGCGGCCGCTCTTGTAGGCCTCGACCACCGCGGCGCGGTCCTCCATCAACACGCCGCCGGTCGGAAAGTCGGGGCCGGGGATCAGCTCGGCCAGTTTCTGCGCCGTCGCCTTGGGGTACTTGATCAGGTGGAGCAGCGCGTCGCAGACCTCGCCCACGTTGTGGGGCGGGATCGACGTCGCCATGCCGACCGCAATGCCCTGGGCGCCGTTGGCCAGCAGGTTGGGGAAGCTGGCCGGCAGGACTTCCGGCTCGAGGGCGTCGCCGTCGTAGGTCGGCCGGAAATCGACCGTCTCCTCGTCGATGCCGTCGAGCAGCGCCGTCGCGACCTCGGTCAGCCGCGCCTCGGTGTAGCGCATGGCGGCGGCGTTATCGCCGTCGATGTTGCCGAAATTTCCCTGGCCGTCGATCAGCGGGAACCTGAGCGAGAAGTCCTGGGCGAGGCGGACCAGGGCGTCGTAGATCGACTGGTCGCCGTGGGGGTGAAACTTGCCGATCACGTCGCCGACCACCCGGGCCGACTTCTTGAAGCCCTGGTCCGGCGTCAGGCGCAACTGGCGCATGGCGTAGAGCAGGCGGCGGTGCACCGGCTTGAGGCCGTCGCGCACGTCGGGCAGCGAGCGCGACATGATGGTGGAGAGCGCATAGGCGAGATAACGCTCCTCCAGCGCGTCGACGAAGCGGACGTGGCGGATCTCGCCGGCCGGCGCTGAGGATGAGGACGAGGCCATAGGGGCTCCCGGATTTACCAGATGTGGTAGTTAGGCCTGGGACAGAGCCACAATAAATCGACCCGCACCGGGCCGCAAGGCGGGCCTCATGTATCACGCAGCGTAGCCATCGGGAAAGTCCGGCGGCGGCGACACCCTCGAGCCTTTCAGAAGCGGTCGACCCGGTAAGGCGCCATGTCGATGTTGGGGCTGCGGCCGACGGCCAGATCGGCGATCAGGCGGCCGGTGCGCGCGCCCAGGCCGATGCCGCCGTGGCCGTGGCCGAAGGCGAAGAAGGCGTTGTCGTAGCGCGGCGAAGCGGAGATCACCGGAACCGAATCCGGCATCGACGGCCGGAAGCCGATCCACGGTTCGGCGCCCTCGGTGTTGAGCCCCGGCAGCCAGCGCCGGGCGTGGGTCAGCAAGGCCTC
>JAUVQB010000316.1 GCA_030598385.1 Alphaproteobacteria bacterium
CCTCCAGGTCGAAGCCGTCGACGTCGGCAAAGCGCTTGAACAGGACCGCCTTGCCCTCCATCACGGGCTTGGCGGCGAGCGCGCCCAGATTGCCCAGGCCGAGGACCGCCGTGCCGTTGCTGACGATCGCGACCAGGTTGCCCTTGGCCGTGTAGTCGTACGCCGTATCGGGATCGGCATGGATGCGCTCGCAGGGGATCGCGACACCCGGCGAATAGGCCAGGGCCAGGTCCCGCTGAGTGATCAAAGGTTTGGTCGCTTGGATCTCGAGCTTGCCCGGCCGCCCGCTGGCGTGCAGGTGGAGCGCCTCTTCCTCGGTTATGTTGGGCCTCTTTCTGCTCGGCCCTGACGTCTTTTTTATGTCCATTTTGTCTTCCGAATGGAACTCCGCCGCCCTTGTTACGATCAGCAACGCCCGCCGAAGTTCGCGCGCCGGCGATGATGCAGCGCTTAGACGCCGGTTTCGCGCAGGTGCCGATGGACGTCCGCCGCGCCGTGCTTGACCAGCAACTCTCGTGCGAGGCTCTGGCGTTCGTCGGTCGCCGCCCGCACCCACAGCAGTACGGCACCGTGTTCCAGCGCCCGGGCGAAGGCCTCGGTATGGGGCGTCGCCTTGATGTCGTCGAGCAGCTCGCGCAGAGCAAGGCCGGTGATGCCGGCGGCGACGAGGCCGGATACCGCGGCGCCGACGGGGCCAGAGGCGATCATGATCAGGCCGGCGGAGGTTAGAGGGCCGAGATACTTCACCTCGCCGATCAGACCCGCCAGGGTCTGCGCCCAGGCATCGCCGGCGCTTTCGCTCGCCGAGAGCGACTCTCTGGTGTCCAGCACCGAAAGATCGCTGCGCTCGAAACCGGCGGCGCGCAGTTCTTCGACGGCAGACTTGAAGGATTCGCGATCGGCGAACCGCCCCACCAACTCCGGCACTGCGGTTTGCACGACGTCCTGTTGATCGACCGGCGGGCCGTCCGACACTGAACCGTCCCCTCGTTTACGCTTCCAGCCTGTATACTGCCCCGGACCGACGGTCTTGCCTAGAGGCCGCAAAGTCGCTGCCAGGCGGGGGGCGGCATGATAAGGTCCGCCGCAATGGAATTATCACAGACGGAAACCGCCTCGCCGTGCCCGACGTGAGCCCGGACTCGATCTCGAAGAACGCTGGACCGGCGTCCCGCGAGAGGGCCGAGGAACCCGCCAGCACCGCAAACGCTGGTGGCACCCGCGGCCGCAAGAACGCCGCCCGAAAGTCCGGCGCAAGGGCGCCAGGCGCTAAAACGCCGGGCGCGATGACTCCGATGATGGCCCAGTACCTGGAGATCAAGCGGGCGCACCCGGACTGCCTGCTGTTCTATCGCATGGGCGATTTCTACGAAATGTTCTTCGACGACGCCGGCTTGGCCGCCGAAGCCCTCGACATCGCGCTCACCAAGCGTGGCCAGCACCTCGGCGAGGACATTCCCATGTGCGGCGTGCCGGTGCACAGCGCCGACGGCTATCTTTCGCGCCTCATCCGCAAGGGCTTCAAGGTGGCCATCTGCGAACAGGTCGAGGACCCGGCGGAGGCGAAGAAGCGCGGCCCCAAATCGGTGGTCGAACGGGCGGTCGTGCGCCTCGTGACGCCCGGCACTATCACCGAGGACGAACTGCTCGACGCCCGCAGCCACAACAATCTGACCGCCCTCGCTCGCGCTGGCGGCGAGCTGGGGCTGGCGTGGCTCGATGTCTCCACCGGCGAGTTCCAGACCCAGGCCCTGGCGGCGCCCGACCTGGCGGCGGCGCTGAGCCGGCTCCGGCCCGGCGAACTGCTGCTCTCCGAGGCGCTGTTGCAGGACCAGGCGTTGTACGAGGCCTTCGCCGAGTGGAAGGCGGTCTTGAGCCCGCTGCCGGCGCCGCGGTTCGACAGCGATAACGCGCGCCGCCGCCTGCAGGCGCTATACGGCGTCCAGGCCTTGGATGCCTTCGGCCTCTTCACCCGGGCCGAACTGGCAGCCGCCGGCGCGGTTGTGGATTATGTCGAGCTGACCCAGAAGGGCCGCTTGCCGCGACTGGCGCCCCCGGCGCGCCTGGCACGCGGTGCGGTCATGGAGATCGACACCGCCACCCGGCGCAATCTCGAATTGGTCCAGGCGCTTTCGGGGGGCCGCAAGGGCAGTCTCCTGGAAACCATCGACCGCACGGTGACCGGCGCCGGCGGCCGGCTGCTGGCCGAGCGCTTGGCCGCACCGCTGACCGACCCCGATGACATCGCCGGCCGCGCCGAGGCTGTGCAGTACCTGGTCGACCAGGGCGATCTGCGCGCGGCGCTCCGGGAAAACCTCAGGCGTGGGCCGGACGTGATGCGCGCCCTGTCGCGCCTGACGGTGGGCCGCGGCGGCCCGCGCGATCTGGCCGCCGTCCGCCAGGGCCTGGAGACGGCCGGCTATCTGCAGGCCCTGCTGCACGAGGCGCGCTTCGCGCCGCAGCCCGAGGAGATCCGCCGGGTCAGCGAGGATCTCGGCGCCCACCACGTCCTGGTCGACCGCCTGGCCCGCGCATTGTTGCCCGAGCTGCCGTTTCATGCCCGCGACGGCGGATTCATCGCCCCGGGCTACGCGCCGGAGCTGGACGAGCTGCGCGGCCTGCGCGATGAAAGCCGCCGGCTGGTGGCAAACCTGCAAAGCCGCTACGTCGCGGAGACCGCGATCGCCTCCCTCAAGATCCGCCACAACAACGTGCTCGGCTACTATGTCGAGGTCACCCCGACCCAGGCCGACAAGCTGCCGAGCGGGCCCGAGGCCCCCTTCGTTCACCGCCAGACGCTGGCCAGCGCCGTGCGCTACACGACGGTCGAACTGGCGGATCTGGAACAGAAGATCTCCTCGGCCGCCGACAAGGCTCTGGCGGTCGAGCTCAAGCTGTTCGACGATCTGGTGGGAGAGGTGACGGGCCGCGCCGAAGACGCCGCGCGCGCGGCGCGGGCGTTGGCC
>JAUVQB010000231.1 GCA_030598385.1 Alphaproteobacteria bacterium
AGAGCCGGCCGTCCTGATCGAAGGCGGTCACCGCGATGACCTCGTCGTAGGCGGCGGGATAAGCCGGCTCGGCGCGGCCCCAATTGCCGGCCGCCGCGACCGCAACCAGGCCCCGCTTGCGGGCATGCTCGATAACGTAGCGCAGGGCCTCGTTGTCCTGGCCGGCCATGCTCAGATTGACCACGTGAACGCGCTCGCTCACCATCCAATCGAAGGCCTTCAAGAGCGCCATCGCGTTGCCGACGAGGCGCCCTTCTTCGTTGTACTCGAAAACATTGGCGGCCTTCAGCTCGGCGCCCGGCAAGATGCCGCCCCAGCCCTTGCTGGAGGAAAGCCCGACCAGCATGGCGGCGATGGCCGTGCCGTGGGTCGCCTCGGCCGGACGCCGGCTGGGATGATGAAACGAGCGGTACTCGACCCGCTGGCTCGCCAGCGCCGGGTGGGTCACGTCGACCGCGGCGTCGATCATGCCGATGCGAATGCCCCGGCCGCAGTCGGGGGCCGCCGGGTCCCAACCGATCACCGAACGCGCCCAGCTCTCAGGCGGCAGGCCCGTCTCCATGGTTCCGGCGGCCGGCGCCACGACACGATCGGTGTCGATGCCGGCGGCCGGGAACCGCGCCCGCAGGGCCGCTATGGCAAGCGAAGCGTCCCGGCGGCCTGGAACCGCAACGCGGTAGAGATCCATGCTGAGGCCATCGAGCTGCACGTGCTCGATCACCCGTAGGCCGAGCCGCCCGGCTTCGTCCCTGAGGCCCGCTGCCGCGCCCACGACTAGAATCTCTGCCAGACCCTCTCCAGCCGTCACGGCCGCCCGCTCCGACTCACCCGGGAAGTTTCCCCTCTCCGCCCAGGCGACCTGGCCGGTGTCCCGGGGCGAGCCGGAGCCGAGGGCTTGCCCGTGTCCGAGCCCATCGCCCGCCGGCAGGGCGGCCGTCAGGGACCCCGCCGCCACCATGATGGCGAGAAGGGATCCGGGTAGGGCCAAACCTGCGATCGAGCGATTCATCAGAAAATATCCGTAAATCAATCTCCAAGTTGTCTAAAATACTATACTTCCTATTAACAAACTATTAATAATTAGATAAAGTAAATCTCAAATAAAACACAATTTTTATATACTTTTACTTGAGAACCCCGCCATCGCCAACCCGGCAGCGTGCCCGGCCCTGTGCGACGCCCCAGCGCGACGGCGGCCGCGAAGGCTGCCGGGCTCGGCGCGAGGGCCTGGGGTTCTTCCCGATCGAGGAGCGAAAGTCTTGCCGCTGATGCATTGACACCCGGCCGCCGGGCTTCACAATCCAACGGGAGTGCGGCGGGGCCGCTCCAGCGGCCCGGGAATGACAGTTCGAACGGCGCGACGCGGCACGGGCCGGGGAAGAGCCGGCCGAGCGGTCGTATTCAGGCCGTCGTGTCGCGGCAGACGGGGGATGTTTGGACATGAAAGTTTGCATCTATGGCGCCGGCGCCATTGGCGGCTATCTCGGCGCCGCCCTGGCCCGTGTGCCGGAGGTCGAGGTGACTCTGATCGCCCGGGGGCCGCATCTCGCGGCCATTCGCGAGCGCGGCCTGACGCTGATCGACCGGGGCGATGAGTACACCGTCCACCCGGCGGCCACCGACGATCCCGAAGACGCCGGCCCGCAGGATTTCGTCGTGGTCTCGCTGAAGGCCCATCAGGCCTGGGAAGTAGCCGATCGCATGGCGCCGCTGCTCGGCCCGGAAACCGCGGTCGTGACCTGCCAGAACGGCGTGCCCTGGTGGTACTTCCACCGGCTGGAAGGCCCCTACGAAGGGGTCCGCCTCGCCAGCGTCGATCCCGGCGACCGCCAGTGGGACGCGATCGGCCCCGAGCGGGCGGTCGGCTGCGTGGTCTATCCGGCCGCCGAGATCAAGGCGCCCGGCGTCATCAGCAACATCTATGGCGACAAGTTCGCCCTCGGCGAGCCGTCCGGCGAGGCGAGCGAGCGCTGCCAGCGCTTGAGCGCGGCCATCGAGAGCGCGGGGCTCAAGGCACCGATCCTCGACCGGGTCCGCGACGAGATCTGGCTGAAGCTGTGGGGCAACCTCTGCTTCAACCCGATCAGCGCGCTGACCCGCGCCACCCTCGACGTGGTGGCGACCGACCCGGGGACCCGCGCCCTCGCCCAAGCCATGATGGAGGAAGCCTACGAGATCGCGACCCGCCTCGGCGCCCAGTTCCGGGTCGACATCGAGCGGCGCATCAACGGCGCCGCGCGGGTCGGCGCCCACCGCACCTCCATGCTGCAGGACCTGGAGCGGGGCCGTGGCCTCGAGATCGACGCGCTCCTGACCTCAGTGCAGGAGATGGGGCGAATGGTTGAGGTCGAAAGCCCGACGATCGACATGGTCCTGGCCCTGGTCCAGCAACTCGGCCGGAGCCAGGGCCTCTACCCCACCTTCCCGGAAGAGCCGGCACCCGAAACCGGGTGAGCGCCGGCGCACGGCCCGGGAATAGGCCCGGCATAGGAACACAAGCGGCGCGGAAACGCTTTTATTCCTGCCCGAGCTTCTCGAACGCGCGAAATCGATCTTCCCAGCTTGGGATCGAGGGATCGAGCGCACGGGCGTCTTCCAGATCCCGCCGCGCCGCCTCGTGATTGCCCATCAGCCAGTAAGTCAACGCCCGGCCGTCGAGCACGCGCGTGTTGTCCGGCAGCAACCGCAGGCTGTCGTTGCAGTTCTGGAGCGCCGCCTCCAAGCGCCCGAGGAGAGTCAACGCCATGCAGCGATTTTGATAAGCCAGCCCAAGATTCGGATTGAGGTAGATGGCCTCGTTGAAGTCCAGGACGGCTTGCCCGTAATTGGATTGGTTGGCGTAGGCCAGCCCCCGGTTGATATAGAGATCGGCGCCCAGAGGATCGAGGCGGATCGCCTCGTCATAGTCTCGAATGGCCCGGTCGAAGTCGTTCAGATCGGAATAGGCGTTGGCGCGGTTGAAATAGACCGTGGTCAGATTGAACGCGGTCAGCTCGCCCGTTTCGATGCACTTGGTGTAATAGGTGACGGCGAGCTCGTAGTCGCCGGCCTCGTGGGCGCCCTCTCCCCTGTAGCAATGTTCCAGATCCTCCGCCCCGGCGCTGCCCGCTAGGACGAGAAGATACGCCGCGACAAGGAGTGCTGCCCGCATAATGGCTCAGCTTAGAACACGCGCCGCGGACGCCAGCAAGGTTTCGTCCCAGGTTTGCCCGTTCGCAGCCACGTCACTGCACAGAGGTCGACCCGCAGCGGATGTAAGGGGGCGGCCGGTAGGGTGCCGAGCCGCCCCTCTCCACTAGGCCGTCGGCGGCTCGATCGAGCCGCCACAACTTCACCGCAAGGCGCGCGCGGCGGCCAGGTCGTCCAGCAGCAGGCCCAGAATCTCCAGCGTCTTGTCGGGCGTCGTGGGGGCCAGCTCGGTGAACACCCGGCCCGTCTGATAGAACACCATGGGGAAGCTGTACTCACGCTGCGACATCATGACGAAGGTCTGGTCTTCGCCCTCGTAGGCGTTGAGGTCGAGGAACGAGGATTTCATCTGCGCCTGAAGCTGGACCCCCACGTGGGCTACACAGCTCTGCTTCAAGAGGCCGCTGCCCCGGGCGGTGACCAGGATCACCAACTTCA
>JAUVQB010000001.1 GCA_030598385.1 Alphaproteobacteria bacterium
ATGGGCGCCGAGTTCGAGACCGGGGAGATCCCGGCCGAGCTCGCCGATCAGGCGGCCGAATTCCGCGTGAAGTTGATCGAATTGGCGGTCGAGCAGGACGACACCGTCCTGGAGGCCTACCTCGACGGCGAGGAGCCTGACGAGGAGACCCTGAAGCGCTGTATCCGCAAGGGCACCTGTAAACTGGACTTCGTGCCGGTGCTCAACGGATCGGCGTTCAAGAACAAGGGCGTGCAGCCGCTGCTCGACGCGGTGGTCGACTATCTGCCGTCGCCGGCCGATGTGCCCGACGTGCGCGGCGTCAATCCGGATTCGGACCAGGCCATGACCCGCAAGAGCTCCGACGACGAGCCGCTCTCGGCGCTTGCCTTCAAGGTCATGACCGATCCCTTCGTGGGTTCGCTGACCTTCGTGCGCATCTACTCCGGCGTCATCGAGACCGGCACCACCGTGCTCAATACGGTGAAGCAGAACAAGGAGCGCGTCGGGCGCATGCTGCTCATGCACGCCAATCACCGCGAGGACATCAAGGAAGCCCACGCGGGCGATATCGTGGCCATCGCGGGACTTAAGGCCACGACCACCGGCGAGACCCTGTCCGACCCGAAGCACCCGATCATTCTGGAGCGCATGGACTTCCCCGATCCCGTCATCGAGGTCGCGGTCGAGCCCAAGACCAAGGGCGATCAGGAGAAGATGGGCGTCGCGCTCGGCCGGTTGGCGCAAGAAGATCCCTCGTTCCGCGTCACCTCCGATCCGGAGAGCGGTCAGACCGTGATCAAGGGCATGGGCGAGCTGCACCTGGAGATCATCGTCGACCGCATGAGGCGGGAATTCAAGGTCGACGCCAACGTGGGCGCACCGCAGGTGGCCTACCGCGAGACCATCACGCGGACCGCCGAGATCGATCATACGCACAAGAAGCAGACCGGCGGCGCCGGCCAGTTCGCGCGCATCAAGCTGGTGTTCGAGCCGCTCGAACCCGGCGCCGGCTTCGAGTTCGAAAACGCCGTGGTCGGCGGCTCGGTGCCCAAGGAGTACGTCCCCGGCGTCCAGAAGGGGCTGAACAGCGCGCGCGCGACCGGGGTGTTGGCCGGGTTCCCGTTGATCGACTTCAAGGCGACGCTGGTCGACGGCGCCAGCCACGACGTGGACTCCAGCGTGCTCGCCTTCGAGATCGCAACCCGCGCCGCCTTCCGTGACGGTATCATGAAGGCGGCGCCGGTGCTTTTGGAGCCCATGATGCGCGTCGAGGTGGTGTCGCCCAAGGAATACATGGGCGACGTCATCGGCGATCTGAACAGCCGGCGCGGACACATCACCGGGACGGACACCCGCGGCAACGCGCAGGTGATTCACGCGATGGTCCCGCTGGCCAACATGTTCGGCTACGTCAACAACTTGCGCTCCATGAGCCAGGGCCGGGCGCAGTACACCATGCATTTCGACCACTACGAGAGGGTGCCGCGGGCGGTGGCCGACGAAGTGGTCGCCAAGCTGGCTTGATCGGCGCGGGCGCGATCGTGGCAGCTCAAGTGACGGAGATCTAAGAGCGATGGCAAAGGCGAAATTCGAGCGTACGAAGCCGCACTGCAACGTGGGGACGATCGGCCACGTTGACCACGGCAAGACGACGCTGACGGCGGCGATCACGAAGATCCTGGCGGAGACGGGGGGCGCTGAATTCACGCCGTTCGACCAGATCGACAAGGCGCCGGAGGAGAAGGCGCGGGGGATCACGATCGCGACGGCGCATGTCGAGTACGAGACGGAGAACCGGCATTACGCGCATGTGGACTGTCCGGGTCATGCGGACTACGTGAAGAACATGATCACGGGCGCGGCGCAGATGGACGGTGCGATTCTGGTTGTCTCGGCGGCGGACGGTCCGATGCCGCAGACGCGCGAGCACATTCTTCTGGCGCGCCAGGTTGGGGTTCCGGCGATCGTAGTTTACATGAACAAGGTGGACATGGTGGACGACGAGGAGCTTCTGGACCTGGTGGAGCTGGAGGTTCGCGAGCTTCTGTCGAGCTACGACTTTCCGGGCGACGACATCCCGATCGTGCGGGGCTCGGCCTTGTGCGCGCTGGATGGCCGGGAGGACGAGGTCGGCAAGAACTCGGTGATAGAGCTGATGGGTGCGGTCGACAGCTACGTGCCGCAGCCCAAGCGCGCGAAGGACAAGCCGTTCCTGATGCCGATCGAGGACGTGTTCTCGATCTCGGGGCGCGGGACGGTGGTGACGGGGCGCGTCGAGCGCGGGATCGTGAAGGTCGGCGACGAGGTCGAGATTGTCGGGATCAACGACACGCGCAAGGCGGTTGTGACGGGGGTGGAGATGTTCCGCAAGCTCTTGGACGAGGGCGAGGCGGGCGACAACATCGGCGCGCTCTTGCGCGGGATCGGCCGCGAGGAGGTCGAGCGGGGCCAGGTTCTGGCGAAGCCCGGATCGATCACGCCGCACACCAACTTCAAGGCGGAGGCCTACATCCTGACGAAGGAGGAGGGCGGCCGGCACACGCCGTTTTTCACCAACTACCGTCCGCAGTTTTACTTCCGGACGACGGATGTGACGGGCGTTGTGTCGCTGCCCGAGGGCACGGAGATGGTGATGCCGGGCGACAACACCTCGATGGACGTGGAGCTGATCGCGCCGATTGCGATGGACGAGGGCCTGCGCTTTGCGATCCGCGAGGGCGGCCGCACGGTGGGCGCCGGCGTGGTCGCCAGCATCATCAAGTAGCGCCAAGGAACTCTGGCGCGAGAACGGAAAACCCGCCCCGGAATAGATCCGGGGCACTTTGGACAAGCGGGCCGCAGGATGGAAAGTCAGAATATCCGAATACGCCTCAAGGCGTTCGATCACCGGGTGCTCGATCAGTCGACCGCGGAGATCGTGAACACCGCCAGGCGGACCGGCGCGCGGGTGCGCGGGCCGATTCCCCTGCCGACCAGGCTGGAGCGGTTTACGGTGCTGCGTTCCCCGCACATCGACAAGAAAAGCCGCGAGCAGTTCGAGATCCGCACCCACAAGCGGCTGCTCGACATCGTCGACCCGACCCCGCAGACCGTCGATGCGCTGATGAAGCTCGACCTGGCCTCGGGCGTCGACGTCGAGATCAAGCTGAAGGGCTAGGGCCAAGACGATGCGTACCGGCTTGCTTGCGCAGAAGATGGGCATGACCCGCGTGTTCACCGAGGAGGGGCGTCACGTTCCGGTGACCGTGCTCAAGATGGACGGCTGTCAGGTTGTGGCCGTGCGCACCGAGGATAAGGACGGCTACAACGCCGTTCAGCTTGGCACTGGCGCTGCCAAAGTAAAGAACGTCAACAAGGCCCGGCGCGGCCACTTCGCCAAAGCCAAGGTCGCGCCCAAGAGCAAATTGGCGGAATTTCGCGTTTCCTCCGGCGGTTTGCTCGATGTCGGCGCCGAGCTGTCGGCCGAACACTTTGTGGCCGGCCAGTTCGTGGACGTGACCGGCACCTCGATCGGCAAGGGCTTCGCCGGCGTCATGAAGCGGCACAATTTCAGCGGCCTCAGGGCCAGTCACGGCGTCTCGCTCAGCCACCGCTCCCAGGGCTCGACCGGCAACAGCCAGGATCCCGGCAAGGTCTTCAAGGGCAAGAAGATGGCTGGGCACATGGGCGATGCCCGGGTCACGACCCAGAACCTGGAGGTGGTTTCGACCGACGAGGCCCGCGGGCTCATCCTGATCAGGGGCGCGGTGCCGGGCGCACAAGGGTCCTGGGTCCTGGTGCGGGACGCGGTGAAGCGAGCGGCGCCAGAGGACCTGCCGTTCCCGGCCGCCCTGCGCGGCGGCAAGGACGAGGCGGCCGCTGAAGCGACGGCCGCTGAAGAAGCGGTGGCGGAACCGGCCGCCGAGGCCGCGGCGGAAGAGGCCGCAGGACCGGCCGACGACAAGGAAAAGAAGGACGGCTAGGCCATGAAGTGCGCGGTCACGACCCTCGAGAACAAGACGGCCGGCGAGATCGAGCTGGCCGAAGAGGTGTTCGGCGTGCCGTTGCGCCGGGACATCCTGGCGCGCGCCGTCAACTGGCAGCTCGCCAAGCGCCGCGCGGGCACCCGCAAGACCAAGGGTCGCAGCGAGATCGTCGGCTCGACCGCCAAGCGCTATCGCCAGAAAGGGACCGGCCGGGCGCGCATCGGGTCCGGCAAGGTGAGCCAGTTCCGCGGCGGCGGCACGGCCTTCGGCCCGGTGGTGCGCGACCATACCCATTCCTTGAACAAGAAGGTGCGCTCGCTGGCCCTCAAGACGGCGCTGTCGGCCAAGCTGGCCGACGGCAAGCTGATCGTGCTCGACGCCGCCAAGGCGAAGGATCCGAAGACGGCCGATCTGGCCAAGAAAATCGCCGCCCTGGGCTGGTCGTCGGCCTTGGTGATCGACGGGCCCGAGTTGGACGGTAACTTCGCCCGCGCGGCGCGCAACCTGCCCGGCCTCGACGTGCTGCCCCAGCAGGGCGCGAACGTTCACGATATCCTGCGGCGCGACACCCTGGTGTTGACCAAGGACGCGGTAGAGGCGTTGGAGGCGCGGTTGAAATGAGCAGGGCACGCTCCCGTACGCCGGTGACGGTGAAGCCGTCGCGCGAGCGCATTTACGAGATCCTCCGCGCGCCGGTGGTGACCGAGAAGTCGACCCTGGGCTCGGAGCACAACCAGGTGACCTTCAAGGTGCCGATGGACGCCAGCAAACCGGAGATCAAGGCGGCCGTCGAAGAGCTGTTCAAGGTCAAGGTCAAGGCGGTCAATACCCTGCGGCAGCAGGGCAAGGTGAAGCGCTTCCGCGGCATCCGCGGACGCCGGCCGGCCAGCAAGAAGGCCTTCGTCACCCTCGTCGAGGGCCACAGCATCGATATCACGACGGGGATCTAGGCCATGGCGTTGAAGACCTATAAGCCGACGACTCCCGGCCGCCGCAATCTGGTCCTGGTGGACCGATCCGGCCTGTGGAAGGGCGATCCCGTCAAGAAGCTGACCACGGGGCTCAGCCAGCAGGGCGGCCGTAACAACCATGGCCGTATCACCGCGCGGCGGCGCGGCGGCGGGCACAAGCGGCGCTACCGGGCCGTCGATTTCAAGCGGCAGAAATTCGATGTGCCGGCCAAGGTGGTGCGCCTGGAGTACGACCCCAACCGGACCGCATTCATCGCTCTCATCGAATACGAGGACGGCGAGCTGAGCTACATCCTGGCGCCCCAGCGCCTGGCGCCCGGCGACAGCGTGATCGCGAGCGACAAGGCCGACGTGAAGCCGGGCAATGCCATGCCGCTTGCCAGCGTTCCGGTCGGTACCATCGTCCACAATGTGGAGATGAAGGCGGGCCGCGGCGGCCAGATCGCCCGGGCGGCGGGCGCCTATGTCCAACTGGTCGGCCGCGACGCCGGCTATGCCCTGCTGCGCCTGTCTTCGGGCGAGGTGCGCATGGTGCGCGCCGAGTGCATGGCGACGATCGGCGCCGTGTCAAACCCGGATCAGGCCAACATCAAGCTGGGCAAGGCGGGCCGCAAGCGCTGGCTGGGCAAACGCCCGTCGGTGCGCGGCGTGGCCATGAACCCGATCGATCATCCGCACGGCGGCGGCGAGGGGCGAACTTCGGGCGGCCGGCATCCGGTGACGCCCTGGGGCAAGCCGACCAAGGGCGCACGCACGCGATCCAACAAGAAGACGGACGCCCTGATCGTGCGGCGCCGACACAAGAGCAAGAGACGGTAAGGGGGCCAAAGGTGGCGCGCTCAGTCTGGAAAGGCCCGTTTGTCGACGGCTATCTGCTGAATAAGGCAGAGGTCGCGCGCGGCTCGGGCCGCAACGAGATCATCAAGACCTGGTCGAGGCGCTCGACCATCATGCCGCAATTCGTCGGCCTGACGTTCGGCGTCCACAACGGGCGCAAGTTCCTGCCCGTGCTGGTGACCGAGAACATGGTGGGTCACAAGTTCGGCGAGTTCGCGCCGACGCGGACCTTTTACGGGCACGCCGCCGACAAGAAGGCGAGGAGACGTTAGGCCATGAGCAAGAAGGCACGCGAGCGTCGTTTGGCCGACACCGAGGCCCAGGCCGTGGCCCGGGTGCTGCGCACGAGTCCGCAAAAGCTGAACCT
This sequence comes from Alphaproteobacteria bacterium, assembly GCA_030598385.1. Taxonomy (GTDB): domain Bacteria; phylum Pseudomonadota; class Alphaproteobacteria; order Kiloniellales; family JAKSDN01; genus CALJXB01. The sequence continues at coordinate 6,123 of JAUVQB010000001.1, forward strand.
CCTGTGCCAGTCCATTCGCGGCCGCAGCGCGGAAAAGGCCTTGGCCGAGCTCACCTTCTCCAAGCGGCGTATCGCCCGCGACGTGAAGAAAACGCTCCAATCGGCGATCGCCAATGCGGAGAACAACCACCAGCTCGACGTCGATCGCCTCTATGTGGCCGAGGCGACCGTCGGCAGGTCCTTCGTGATGAAGCGCTTTCGGGCGCGGGCCCGTGGGCGCGTCGGGCGCCTCTTGAAACCTTGGAGCCGCCTGACCCTGGTGGTTCGCGAACGTGAGGAGACGGCCTGATGGGTCAGAAAGTCAATCCGATCGGTCTGCGGCTGGGGATCAACCGCACCTGGGAATCGCGCTGGTACGCCGACCGCGACTACGGCGCGCTGCTGCATGAGGACTTGCGGATTCGCGAGTTCCTGCGCAAGCGGCTGACCCAGGCGGGCGTCTCGCGGATCATCATCGAGCGGCCGGCCAAGAAGGCGCGCATCTCGATCCATACGGCGCGCCCGGGCGTGGTGATCGGCAAGAAGGGCGCCGACATCGAGAAGCTCAGGCGCGACCTGCAGAACATGACCGGCGGCGAGGTGCACCTCAACATCGTCGAAATCCGCAAGCCGGAGATCGACGCGACCTTGGTTGCCGAAAACATCGCCCAGCAGCTCGAACGCCGGGTCGCGTTCCGCCGGGCGATGAAGCGCGCCGTCCAGTCGGCGATGCGATTGGGCGCCGAGGGCATCCGGATCAACTGCGGCGGCCGTTTGGGCGGCGCCGAGATCGCCCGCACCGAGTGGTACCGCGAAGGCCGCGTGCCGCTGCATACCCTGCGCGCGGACGTCGATTTCGGCGAGGCGACGGCGCTCACCACCTACGGCACTTGCGGCGTCAAGGTCTGGGTCTTCAAGGGCGAGATCATGGCCCACGACCCCATGGCTCAGGACAAGAAACTGCAAGAAGCGCAGGCCGGGCGCTGAGAGCGGACGGAGTTTAAGGAGCGCAGGCAATGCTGCAACCGAAACGAACCAAGTACCGCAAGGCCCACAAGGGGCGGATTCACGGCCTTGCCAGGGCTGGAACGGAGCTCAACTTCGGCGCCTACGGTCTGAAGGCGACGACCCCGGGCCGCTTATCGGCGCGCCAGATCGAGGCGGCGCGGCGGGCCATCACCCGCCACATGAAGCGCGTCGGCAAGCTGTGGATCCGCATCTTTCCCGACGTTCCGGTGTCCCAGAAGCCAGCCGAGGTGCGCCAGGGCAAGGGCAAGGGTTCGCCGGAATGGTGGGCCGTCCGGGTCAAACCGGGGCGCGTCATGTTCGAACTCGACGGGGTGCCGCGCGATGTCGCCGAGCGCGCCTTCATCCTGGCGGCGGCCAAGCTGCCGATTCAGACACGCTTCGTAACCCGTCTTGGCGAGGAGTAGGGCCCGATGAAGGCCGGTGAGCTGCGTACGAAGTCGGAGGACGAACTGAAGGACAGCCTGCTCGGGCTGCGCAAGGAGGCGTTCAACCTGCGCTTCCAGCGGGCCAGCGGGCAGCTGGAGAACACGGCGCGGATCCGCGAGGTGCGGCGAGACATCGCGCGCATCAAGACGGTTCTGCACCAACGCCAGCAGCCGGAAACCCCGGAAGTCTAGGAGAGACCCATATGCCGCGTCGCGTATTGCAGGGTGTCGTGGTCGGCGACAAAGCCGACAAGACGGTGACCGTCTTGGTCGAGCGTCGCCTGAAGCACCCCCTCTACAAGAAGTTCATCAAGCGCTCGAAGCGCTATCACGCCCACGACGAGGCCAACGACGCCAAGATCGGCGACATCGTGCGCATCCGGGAGTGCCGACCGATCTCCAAGACCAAGTCCTGGGAGATTCTGGCCGACGAAGCGGCCGCCGCGGCGGCGGAGAGCTGACAGGGAGTCCCATGCCATGATCCAAATGCAGACTCAGCTCGAAGTGGCCGACAACTCCGGCGCCCGGCGCGTGCAGTGCATCAAGGTCCTGGGCGGGGCCAAGCGCACCACGGCCCATGTCGGCGATGTGATCGTGGTGAGCGTCAAGGAGGCGATTCCGCGCGGCCGCGTCAAGAAAGGCGACATGCACCGCGCGGTCATCGTGCGCACCGCCAAGGAGATCCGCCGCGAGGACGGCAGCACGATCCGCTTCGACAGCAATGCCGCGGTTCTGATCACCCGGCAGAACGAGCCCATCGGCACCCGCATCTTCGGACCGGTGACCCGTGAGCTCAGGGCCAAGAAGTTCATGAAGATCATTTCGCTCGCTCCCGAGGTGTTGTGATGGCCAGGAAGTTCAAAATAAAGAAGGGCGACAAGGTCATCGCCATCGCAGGTAAGGACAAGGGCAGGACCGGCGAGGTCCTGCGCGTCGAGCGCAAGGAGGAGCGGGTGCTGGTCCAGGGGTTGAACATGGTCAAACGCCATCAGCGGCCGACCCAGGTAAGCCCCGGCGGCATCATGGAAAAGGAAGCGTCGCTGCACATTTCCAACGTGGCGCTGATCGACCCCAAGGGCAGCGAGCCGACTCGAGTCGGTTACAAGGTGATCGAGGGCGGGCGCAAGGTGCGTGTCGCGCGCCGATCCGGTGAGATGATAGACTCGTAAGTGGAATCAAGACGATGAAGGCTCGCCTTCAAGAACATTATGAGAAGTCCGTGCTGCCAGCCATGATGGAGCAGTTCGGCTACAAGAATCGCTACCAGGTACCGGCGATCGAAAAGATCGTGCTCAACATGGGCGTTGGCGAAGGGGTCCAGGATCAGAAGAAGATCCATGCCGCGACCAACGATCTGACGCTGATCACAGGTCAGAAGCCGATCGTCACCCGGGCCAAGAAGTCGATCGCCAGCTTCAAGCTGCGCGAGGGCATGCAGATCGGCTGCAAGGTGACGCTCAGGCGCACGCGCATGTATGAGTTTCTCGACCGGCTGGTCACCATCGCCTTGCCGCGGGTACGCGATTTCCGGGGAATCCCGAGTCGCTCGTTCGATGGCCGCGGCAATTTCGCGATGGGTTTGAAAGAGCAGATCGTGTTTCCGGAGATCGATTACGACAAGGTGGACGAGGTCCGCGGCCTCAACGTCGTGATCGTTACCACGGCCGAGAGCGACGAAGAGGCCAAGGTGCTCCTCGAGCAGTTCGAAATGCCGTTCCGCAATTGACGGTTCGAAGAAGGGATTTGGAAAGATATGGCCAAGAAAAGCGCGGTTGAGAAGAACCAGCGCCGCAAGCGCCTGGTCAAGAAGTACGCGGGCCGGCGAGAGCGGCTGAAAGAAGTCGCACGCGACCGTTCGCTGCCGCCGGAAGAGCGTTTCCAGGCTTATCTAAAGCTGGCCGAGCTGCCGCGAAACAGTGCCGCCAACCGGGTGCGCAATCGCTGTGAAGTGACCGGCCGGCCGCGAGGTTATTACCGCAAGTTCCGCTTGTCGCGCATCGCGTTGCGCGAGCTGGGCTCGGTCGGGCAGATCCCCGGCTTGGTCAAGTCGAGCTGGTAGGAAAGGAGTCGCAAAAGATGACGATGAGCGACCCCCTTGGGGATATGCTGACCCGGATCCGCAATGGACAGCGGGCGGGCTATTCTTCTGTGAGTGCGCCGGGCTCCAGGCTGCGTGCGAACGTGCTGGACGTGCTCAAGCGCGAGGGCTATATCCGCAACTTCAGCACCAGCCAGGTGCGTCCCGGCATCTCGGAGCTGTTGATCGAGCTCAAGTACGCCGGCGGCGAGCCGGTCATTCGCGAGATTTCCCGTATCTCGAAGCCCGGCCGGCGGGTCTATTCCAAGATCAAGGATTTGCCGCGGGTGTACAACGGCCTCGGAATCTCGATCCTGTCGACCCCGCGCGGCGTCCTTTCGGACCACGAGGCGCGGGTCGCCAATGTCGGCGGCGAAGTGCTCTGCCGCGTGTTTTAGGGGGAAAGCGTCATGTCTCGTGTCGGCAAGAACCCTATTGAGATCCCGGGCGACGTCCAGGTGTCGATCGAAGGCGCGATCGTTACCGCCAAGGGCAAGCTGGGGGAGCTGTCTCACCAGGTTTCCGAAGCCGTCTCTGCCTCCCTGGAAGAGGGCAAGGTATTGGTGCGGCCGGTCGGCGATTCGAAGACCGCTCGCGCCATGTGGGGCACGACCCGCTCGCTCCTGCAGTCCCTGGTGACCGGCGTTTCGGCGGGCTTCAGCAAGCAGCTGGAGATCAATGGCGTCGGCTACCGCGCCGCGGTCCAGGGCAGCACGCTGACCCTGCAGCTCGGCTACAGCCATGACATCGACTATGCGATCCCGGAGGGCATCACCATCACCTGCGCCAAGCCCACCTCGATCAGTATCTCCGGCGCCAACAAGCAGCGTGTCGGACAGGTCGCGGCGGAGATACGCTCCTTCCGCCCGCCGGAGCCCTATAAGGGCAAGGGCATCAAGTACCTGGACGAGGTGATCCTGCGCAAAGAAGGCAAGAAGAAATAAAGCCATGTTATCTGCAAGAACCCTACAGCAGCGCCGCCGGCGGCGGGTCCGCAGCCAGCTCCGGCGGAGAGGCCAGGGGCGCGTGCGCCTCTCGGTGTTCCGCTCGAGCAAGCACATCTACGCCCAGGTCATCGATGACGACCGCGGCGTGACAATGGCGGCGGCCTCAACGTTGGATAAATCCCTGCGCGGCGCGTTGAAGTCCGGCGCCGACAAGCAAGCCGCGGTGGCAGTGGGCAAACTGGTTGCTGAACGGGCGACGGCAGCGGGTGTCAAGGAGGTGGTCTTCGATCGCGGCGGCTATCTCTATCATGGCCGCGTCCAGGCCCTGGCGGATGCCGCGCGCGAAGGCGGCCTAAAGTTTTAGAGGAACTGATCGATGGCGAAACCGCAAAGAAACGGTCGCGGCCGGCGTGACGACCGTGGCGATCGGGAAGACAGCGATCTTGTCGAGAAGCTGGTCAGCATCAACCGCGTCGCCAAGGTGGTGAAGGGTGGCCGCCGCTTCGGTTTCGCGGCGCTGGTGGTGGTCGGCGACGGCCGCGGCCGGGTTGGGCACGGACACGGAAAAGCGCGCGAGGTGCCGGAGGCGATCCGCAAGGCGACCGAAAAGGCGAAGGGCAGCCTGGTCCGGATCCCCTTGCGCGAAGGACGGACGCTGCACCATGACGTCAACGGCCGCTTCGGCGCCGGCCGGGTGGTGTTGCGCGCGGCCGACGCGGGCACGGGCATCATCGCCGGCGGCCCGATGCGCGCGGTCTTCGAGGCCTTGGGCGTCCAGGACGTGGTCGCCAAGTCGCTCGGCTCGTCGAACCCGCACAACATGATCCGAGCGACCTTCGACGGGCTTTCCAGGTGCTTCAGCCCACGCATGGTGGCCCAGCGGCGCGGCCGCAAAGTGTCCGATCTGGTGGGCCGCCGCGAGCACGAGGCCGAGGCCCGGGAGTAAGCGGTGATGGCCGAGCAGAAAAAGACCCTCCGTGTGACCCAGGTCGGCAGCCCGATCGGGCGCTACAAGTCCCAGCGGGCGACCCTGATCGGCCTGGGGCTGAACAAGATGAACCGCACCCGCGAGCTGGAGGATACGCCGGCCGTGCGCGGCATGATCGCGAAGGTGCATCACTTGGTTCGGGTCGAGGAGAGCGCCTGACGGCGGCTCTTGCCGGCCCGGACGTGAGACGAGGATAACGTTCGATGAAGTTGAACGAGTTGGCCGATAATCAAGGCGCGCACCGCGAGCCCAAGCGTGTCGGGCGTGGCATCGGGTCGGGTACCGGCAAGACCGCCGGGCGCGGCCACAAGGGCCAGAAATCACGCAGCGGCGTCGCCTTGAAAGGCTTCGAAGGCGGGCAGATGCCGCTGCATCGGCGGCTGCCCAAGCGCGGCTTCAACAATATCTTCGCCAAGCGCTTCGTGGCGCTCAATCTGGATCGCCTGCAGGACGCCATCGACGCCAAGAAGCTCGACCCCAAGAAGCCGATCGATGCAGGTGTCCTGAAGGCGGCCGGGGTGATCAAGAATCCGCGCGACGGCGTTCGCCTCCTTGCACGGGGCGATCTGACTTCCAAGATCAATATTACGGTGGCCGGCGCCTCCAAGAAGGCGTTTGAGGCCGTCGAGAAGGCGGGCGGCAGCCTCACCCTGGCCGCGGCCCGCTCCGGCGCTTCTGCTGCGGACAAGGCCGGCACGGAGCCGGCCGCGAAGAGCGCGGCGAAATCGGACGGGGCCGAGGCTTGAGGCCGCGGCTTGGGTTCCGGGGCCCGACCGGCATCCGACGGGCCCGTTTGAGACACCCGCGCGATTGAGGACCGATTGAATGGCATCTGCCGCTGAACAACTGGCACAGAGCTTCAATTTCGGCGCCATCAGCAAGGCGACGGAACTGAAGAAGCGGTTGTGGTTCACGCTGGGCGCGCTGGTGATCTACCGGCTCGGCACCTATATCCCGGTGCCGGGGATCGACCCGGACACGCTGGAGCAGATCTTCCAACAGCACTCCGGCGGCATTCTTGGCGTCTTCGACATGTTCGCCGGCGGCGCGCTCGGCCGCATGACCATCTTCGCCCTGAACGTGGTGCCTTACATCACCTCGGCGATCATCATGCAGCTGATGACGCCGATCTCGCCGCAGTTGGCGGCGCTGAAAAAAGAAGGCGAGGCGGGCCGCAAGAAGCTCAATCAGTACACCCGTTACGGCACGGTCGTGCTCGCGTCCTTTCAGTCCCTGGCCATTGCCGTGGGCCTCGAAGGCATGACGGGGCCGTCGGGCTCGGCGGTGATAGACCCCGGCATCTTTTTCCGGGTCTCCACGGTGATCACGCTGACCGGCGGCACCATCTTCCTCATGTGGCTCGGCGAGCAGGTGACCCAACGCGGCGTGGGCAACGGCATCTCGCTGATCATCTTCTCCGGCATCGTCGCGAACCTGCCCTCGGCCTTGGCCAACACGCTGGAGCTCGGGCGCACCGGTGCGCTCTCGGCCGCTTTCATCATTCTGCTGCTTTTAATGGGCGTCGCCGTGATCGCTTTTATCGTGTTCATGGAGCGGGCCCAGCGGCGGGTCTCGGTGCAGTATCCCAAGCGCCAGATGGGCAACAAGATGTTCGGCGGTGAGAGCAGCCACATGCCGCTCAAGGTCAACTCGGCTGGCGTCATCCCGGTGATCTTCGCCAGCTCGATCCTGCTGATGCCCTTGACCGCGGCCGGCTTCTCGGGCACCAGCGGGCCAGAGTGGCTGATCTCCTTTACCGCCTTGATGGGGCGCGGTTCGCCGCTCTATTTGGGCCTCTATACGTCCTGCATCATGTTCTTCACCTTCTTCTACGTGGCCCATGTGGTCAATCCGGAGGAGATGGCGGAGAACCTCAAGAAGCACGGCGGTTTCGTGCCCGGCATTCGCCCCGGCAAGAACACGGCGGACCACCTGAGCTACATCCTGACCCGCCTCACGACGGTCGGCGCGCTTTATCTGGCGTCGGTGGCGCTGCTGCCGGAGATCCTGATCTCGCAGTATCAGGTTCCGTTCTATTTCGGCGGCACCAGCCTGCTGATCGTCGTAACCGTGACCATGGACACTGTGGGGCAGATCCATTCGCACCTGTTGGCTCACCAATATGAAGGCCTCATCAAGAAGGCCAAGCTCAAGGGACGGCGCGGATGAACATCATTCTTCTCGGCGCGCCCGGCGCCGGCAAGGGAACCCAGGCCAAGCGTCTGGAGGAGCGCTACCAGATGGTGCAGCTCTCGACCGGCGACATGCTGCGCGCCGCCGTCGCCTCGGGCAGCGAGCTGGGCGGCCGGGCCAAGGAGATCATGGACGCCGGTGAGCTGGTGCCCGACGATCTGGTGATCCGCATGATTTCCGTGCGCATCGACGAGCCCGATTGCGCCGAGGGCTTCCTACTCGACGGATTCCCGCGCACCACGGCCCAGGCCGGGGCGCTCGACGCCATGCTGGCCGAGAAAGGCCTGAGGCTCGACGCGGTTATTCAGATCCGGGTCGACGAGGAGGCCCTGGTGGAGCGGATCACCGGGCGCTTTACCTGCGCCGCCTGCGGCGCTGGCTATCACGATAAGTTCCAGCGGCCTGAGCGCGAGGGCGTGTGCGACAACTGCGGCGGCACCGACTTCGTGCGCCGCGACGACGACAACGAAGAGACGGTGCGCAATCGTATGGAGGCCTACCGGGCCCAGACGGCGCCGATTCTGCCCCATTACGAGGCCCAGGGCCTGCTTCTCGGGGTCGACGGCATGGCCGATATCGATGAGGTGACGGAACAGCTTTACAAGGTCTTGGATGGATGATGTGCGGCGTTGACTCGGGCCTGCGCGTCACTATAATCGCGCGACCTCGGCGCATGAGCGACCGGCTGATTCCGTGCGTCCGGACATCCCAGGCAACGGACATCCAAGACAAGCGAGCCTGAAGGAGATCGCCACGTGGCACGTATTGCGGGCGTCAATATTCCGACACAGAAGCGTGTCGAGATTTCGCTGACCTACATCCACGGAATCGGCCGCCGGAAGGCGAGCGACATCTGCAAGACGGTCGGGATTCCCTCGGAGCGGCGCGTCAACGAGCTGACCGATGACGAGGTGGTGCGCATTCGCGAGGCGATCGACCGCGAACATCTGGTGGAAGGCGACCTGCGCCGCGAAGTTGCCATGAACGTGAAGCGGTTGATGGACCTCGGCTGTTATCGCGGCATGCGCCATCGCAAGGGCCTGCCGGTGAACGGCCAGCGCACCCACACCAACGCCCGCACGAGAAAAGGGCCGGCGCGCCCGATCGCTGGCAGGAAAAAGGCCTGACGAGGGCCTAAGCAGGAGAAAGCCACAGCATGGCCAAGCCACAAGCCCGTGTGCGGCGCCGGGAAAAGAAGAACATTACCTCCGGGATCGCCCACGTCAGCGCGACGTTCAACAACACCATGATCACCATCACCGATGTTCAGGGCAACGCCATAGCCTGGTCGTCGGCAGGCGGTCAGGGTTTCAAGGGCTCGCGGAAATCGACGCCCTATGCCGCGCAGCTAGCCGCCGAAGACGCCGGGCGCAAGGCCATGGAACATGGCATGAAGACCCTGGAGGTCAACGTCAAGGGCCCCGGCTCGGGGCGCGAGTCGGCGCTCAGGGCGCTTCAGGCGGTCGGTTTCGTCATTACCGCGATCCGCGACGTGACACCGATCCCGCACAATGGGTGCCGGCCACCGAAACGGCGGCGCGTCTGAGGGTTATTCGGCGTTTGCGCCGTCGCCTTCGTCTCATCCGGCCGCCCGTTTGACGGCCATATGGTTTCAAAAACGCCCGCCTCGGCGGGATCACATCCCTAGAACCGTGAGGTCACAGTCGTGCTGCAGAAAAACTGGACCGAGTTGATTAAGCCCAACAAGCTCGACATTCAGTCGGGCGAAGATTCGCAACGCTTCGCCAAGGTCGTCGCCGAACCGCTCGAGCGCGGTTTCGGCCTCACCCTCGGCAATGCGCTGCGGCGGATCCTGCTGTCCTCCTTGCAGGGCGCCGCCGTCACCAGCATCCAGGTCGATGGCGTGCTGCACGAATTCTCCTCCATCTCCGGCGTGCGCGAGGATCTGACGGACATCGTGCTCAACGTGAAGTCCATCTGGCTCCGGTTGCACGGCGAGGGGCCGAAGCGCATGCGCTTGCGCGCCGATGGGCCGGGCGAAGTGACGGCGGCCGGGATCGAGACCGGCCATGACATCGAGGTGATGAACCCGGAGCTGGTGATCTGCACCCTCGATGACGGGGCCCATCTCGACATGGAGCTGACGGTCGAGAACGGCAAAGGCTACGTCGCCGGGAGTCTCAACCGGGCGGAGGATGCCCCGATCGGCCTGATTCCGGTGGATGCCGTCTTCTCGCCAGTGCGCAAGATTGCCTACAAGGTGGAGAACACCCGCGTCGGCCGGGTGACCGACTACGACAAGCTGACCATGGAGATCGAGACCAACGGCGCGGTTACGCCCGACGACGCGGTGGCGCTCGCGGCCCGCATTCTCCAGGACCAGCTGCAGCTCTTCATCAACTTCGAAGAGCCGGAGTCGCGGGTGGCCGAGGAGCATGCGGCCGAGCCGCCGTTCAACCGCAACTTGTTGCGCAAGGTGGACGAGTTGGAGCTTTCGGTGCGCTCCGCCAACTGTCTGAAGAACGACAACATCGTCTATATCGGCGACCTGGTTCAGAAAACGGAAGCGGAAATGCTGCGGACGCCGAACTTCGGCCGCAAGTCGCTGAACGAGATCAAGGAGGTCCTGTCCCAGATGGGCCTGCATCTGGGCATGGAAATCCCGACTTGGCCGCCCGAGAACATCGAGGAGTTGGCCAAGCGTCTCGAGGAGCCCTACTGAGGGCGGTTACGGGACCGCGGCGGTCCCCCACCCCGGCGTACCTGATGGGCGGCCCCCGGCCGCTCGTCGCGGCGAGCGGGGCATGCAATCGGTCTCGCGCGCGAGGCCCGGCGAGTAGGAGGAGGATCCATGCGTCACGGTTTTGGCCATCGCAAACTGAATCGCAGCGGCACGCACCGCAAGGCCATGTTTGCCAATATGGCGGTCGCCTTGCTGAAGCACGAGCAGATTCAGACGACCCTGCCGAAGGCCAAGGATCTCAGGCGCGTCGTCGACCGCCTCATCACGCTGGGCAAGCGTGGCGATCTTCATGCCCGCCGTCAGGCCATGGCGGTGCTGCGCGATCGCACGATCACGGTAAAACTCTTCGCCGAGCTGGCCGAGCGCTATAGCGAGCGGCCCGGCGGATACACCCGTGTCCTCAAGGCCGGCCACCGCTACGGCGACATGGCGCCCATGGCGGTGATCGAGCTGGTCGACCGCAATCCCGAGGCCAAGGGCCAGGATTCCGGTCCCACCATGGAGGACGGCGACGACGCGGAAGAATAGCGGCGGTGCCCTATCCGACCTGTCGAGTTTCCATAGAGGCGGCCCTGCCGGGGCCGCCTTTGTCATTCCGGGGGCATGGCTGAGTGACTGTGAGGGCTGGCAGTTTGCCGATCGAGTCCCTAGATTCCGGGGCATGCGAATGCGTTTGAGACTCCTGGATCATGCCAAAATGTGGCCTGCCGCGGCTTTTGCGGTTGTTGGCGGCTTTTTGCTGGCCGTGGCGGCGGCGCCGGCCACTGCCGATCAGGCGAAGGTGCCGGAGTCCCGCGAGGAGATTGTGCTCTCCTTCGCGCCGGTGGTGCGCCGCGTCGCGCCGGCGGTGGTCAACATCTACGCGAAGCGCATGGTGCGGCAGCAGGCCTTCTCACCGCTGTTCGACGATCCCTTCTTCAAGCGCTTTTTCGGCGACAGCTTCGGCGACCTCGGCCGGCCGCGCGAGCGGTCGCAGAATGCCCTCGGCTCCGGGGTCATCGTCGATGCCAGCGGCCTGGTTGTCACCAATTATCATGTGATCCAGGGCGCGGACGAGATCACCGTGGTGCTGGCCGACCGCCGGGAATTTCCGGCGGAGCTGGTGGTCAGCGACGAACGCTCCGACCTCTCGGTGCTGCGCATCGATGCGGCGGGCGAGGGCTTGCCGACCCTGGAGTTCAAGGATTCCGACGAGGCCGAGGTAGGCGACCTGGTACTCGCCATCGGCAACCCCTTCGGCGTCGGCCAGACGGTCACCAGCGGCATCATTTCGGCGCTGGCCCGGACCCAGGCGGGCATCAGCGATTTCAACTTCTTCATTCAGACCGATGCCGCCGTGAACCCCGGCAATTCCGGCGGCGCGCTGGTCACCCTCGACGGCCGCCTGATCGGCATCAACACGGCGATCTACTCGCGCGGCGGCGGCTCGATCGGCATCGGCTTCGCCGTGCCCTCCGAAATGGTGCGCACCGTAGTCGCCAGCGCCCAGTCCGGCGGCCGCATCATGCGGCCCTGGACCGGAATCGCGGGCCAGACCCTCAGCGCCGACCTGGCCGAAGGCTTCGGCCTGGCGCGTCCCGGCGGCGTGGTGGTCAACCGGGTCTACGACGGCGGGCCCGCGGGCGAAGCGGGCATTCGCCAGGGCGACGTCATCGTCGAGGTCGAAGGCGAGCATGTGAACGACGTGGAGACCCTCCAGTTCCTCGTGGCCACGGGCCGGTTGGGCGGAAATCTGGGCGTCCAGGTTTTCCGCGGCGGTGACGTCGTCGACCTGGCCTTGCCTTTGTTGGAAGCGCCGGAAACGCCCCCGCGCGACCTCAACACACTGGACGGGCGGCACCCGCTGAACGGCGCCACCGTGGCGAACCTCTCGCCCGCCCTGGCGGAAGAGCTGGACCTGCAGGGCGCCTGGCAGGGCGTGATTCTGCTGAAGGTGCCGCGCGGCACCATCGCTCGGCGCTACCGCTTTCGGCCGGGCGATGTCCTGCTCGAGATCAACGACGAGAAGGTCGCAGGTGCGGTGGATGTGGGGGCTCTCATGACTCAAACGTCGGACCGCTGGACCGTCGTCTTCCGGCGCCAGGGGCGCGTGCACCGGGTGGAGCTGTCGAGATGACCGGCGGCGGGGCGGGGGCCACTCAGGGCCTGTTCGAGGCCCAGGCGCCGCGGCCCTTGGCGGACCGCTTGCGGCCCGGCGATCTCTCCCAGGTGGTCGGCCAGGATCACCTGCTCCAGGCCGACGCGCCCATCGGGCGCATGGTCGCCGCCGGGCGCCTCGCCTCCATGATCCTCTGGGGCCCGCCGGGCAGCGGCAAGACCACCATCGCGCGCTTGCTCTCGGAGGTGGCGGAGCTCGACTTCGAGCCCCTCTCTGCCGTGTTCTCGGGCGTCGCCGACCTGCGCAAGGTCTTCGAGCGGGGCAAGGAGCGGCGCCTGGCCGGCCGCGGGACGCTCCTCTTCATCGACGAGGTCCACCGCTTCAACCGGGCCCAGCAGGACGGCTTCCTGCCCTATGTGGAGGACGGCACCGTGATCCTGGTGGGGGCGACCACCGAGAACCCCTCGTTCGAGCTGAACGCGGCGCTCTTGTCGCGCTGCCAGGTCTTCGTGCTGCAGCGCCTCGACACCGCCGCGCTCCGCGTTCTCCTGGAGCGGGCCGAGGCGGACGCCAGCAAGGCGCTACCGCTGGACCCTGAGGCCCGCGTGGCCCTCCTTGCCATGGCCGACGGGGACGGGCGCTATCTGCTCAACCTGGCCGAGGAGCTCTTCGCGCTGGCCGCGGTGGACGATGCCGAAGTGCTCGACACGGCCGAGCTGACGCGGATCATCCAGCGCCGCGCGCCGCTCTACGACAAGAGCCAGGAGGGCCACTACAACCTCATTTCCGCGCTCCACAAGTCGCTCCGGGGCTCCGACACAGATGCGGCGCTCTATTGGCTGGCGCGCATGCTGGCGGGCGGCGAGGACCCGCGCTACATCGCCCGCCGCCTGGTGCGCTTTGCCGTCGAGGACATCGGCCTGGCCGATCCCCAGGCCCTGGTCCAGGGCATCGCGGCCTGGCAGGCCTACGAGCGCATCGGCTCGCCCGAGGGCGAGCTGGCCCTCGCCCAACTGGTCATTTACCTGGGCACCGCGCCCAAATCGAACGCCGCTTACAAGGCCTATAGCGAAGTCCGCAAGGCGGCCAAAGAGACCGGCTCCCTGGCGCCGCCCAAGCACATCTTGAACGCGCCGACCAACCTCATGAAGGACCTCGGCTACGGCGCCGGCTACGCCTACGACCACGACGCGCCGGATGCCTTCTCGGGCCAGGACTACTTCCCCGAGGGCATGGCGCGCCGCCAGTTCTACCGCCCCGCCGAGCGCGGCTTCGAGCGCGAGATCAAGAAGCGCCTCGACTACTGGGCCAAGCTCCGCGAGGAGCGCCGCGGGAGCGTCGAGGGGGGGCCGTAATTGCCCCAGCCCCAAGCTCTGCGGATTCCGCGAGTCTGATATGCCGGCTTGCGGCTTGTCCTCCGCCGCCAAGCGACTATGTTCTGGGCACGTCCGGACAGGGACGATCATCCGAAGACTCGAGAGGACCCGAATGCACGATTACACGAACCCGGAGCGGGACCGTATCGCGCTCCTGACCTTCGCCGTCCAGAAGGACTGCGCCGAGCCCGGCTCGCCGGTCGGCTATCTCGGCAGTGGGCGCAAGCTCGCCAGAATCGGCGAATTGGCCCAGGGCTTCCGCGCCGCCGGCGCGCCCATCGTCCATCTCGTCCGCCTCTACCGGCCGGACGGCTCCAACGTGGACGCCTGCCGCCGGCGGGCGATCGAAGAGGGTCTGCGGGTGCTCATGCCCGGGTCCTGCGGGGTCGAACTGGTGCCCGAGATCAACCCGGCGCCCGAGACGCGCCTGGATAGCGCCGCTCTGCTGTCGGGCAATCTGCAGGAGCTCGCCGCGCAGGAATGGGCGCTCTACCGGCCGCGCTGGGGCGCCTTCTACCGGACCAGCCTGGAAGACCACCTGAAGAGCCTGGGCGTCTCCACCATCGCCCTCTGCGGCAGCAACTTCTCGACGGCGATCCGCGCGACCGTCTATGAAGCCAGCGCCCGCGATTTCCGCGTGGTTGTGGTCCCCGACGCGATTGCCGGCGCCGGCGAAGAGGACATGGCGGAGCTGGGGCGCATCGGCGTTTACCTCATGAAAACCGACTGTTGCGTCTCCTGGCTCACCTCGCCGCCGCGCCCGCTGGCCGCTTAGGTTAGAGGCGGTGCCGGATACCGCCTCTATCGTGTTGATAGATCTCGGCGCCGGCCCGTTTTGGTTGATAGGCGGCTGCGCCGGCCCTCGCCCCCGCCCCGCCCCCTATAGTTTACGATGCCGGGGGTGGCCGGGGGGGGGCGAGGGCCGGCGCCGAGATCTACCAACAAGATAAAGACTCCCCTAAACTCCGCCCCGTGTCTGAACCCGAAAAGTCTCGCGTCCAAAACCTGAGCGTTGCCGCCGACGAGGCCGATCTTAGGCTCGACCGCTGGTTCCGGCGGCGCTTCCCCGAGCTCGGCCACGGCCGGCTGGAGAAGCTCTTGCGTACCGGCCAGGTGCGGGTCGACGGCAAGCGCGCCAAGTCCGGCCTGCGCCTCGCCGCGGGCCAGACGGTGCGCGTGCCGCCGCTTATGGCCAGAGAGGGACGCGCGACCGTGGCGAAACCGCCGCCGCGGATCGATCCCCAGGAGGCGTCGGCGCTGCGGGCCCGTGTCCTCTACAGGGACGACTGGCTGATCGCCCTCGACAAGCCGGCCGGTTTGGCGGTCCAGGGCGGCAGCGGCCTGAACCGCCATCTGGACGTTCTGAGCGAGGCGCTGCGCTTCGGCTCGGAGGAGAAACCGCGCCTCGTCCATCGTCTCGACAAAGACACCAGCGGCGTCCTGGTGCTGGCGCGCACGGCCGAGGCGGCGCGTCGCCTGACGGCGGCGTTTCGCGGCCAGGAGGCTCGCAAGACCTACTGGGCGGCCGTGGTCGGCGTGCCGGCGCGACAGCGGGGGCGCATCGATTTGCCGCTCGCCAAGCAGCGCGTCGGGTCCCTGGAGAAGGTCGCGGCCAAGGAGGGGCAGCCCGCCGCGACTCTCTACCGCGTGGTTCAGGCCTCGGGCAAGCGGACCGCCTGGCTGGCGCTGCGGCCGCTTACGGGGCGGACTCACCAGTTGCGGGTCCATTGCGCGGCCATCGGCCACCCCATCCTGGGCGACGGCAAGTATGGCGGCCAGGCGGCCTTCCTGCCGGATAAGGGGCTGGCGCGGCGGCTCCACCTGCACGCCCGCGAGCTCGCCATCCCCCATCCCGCCGACGGCACTACGCTGAGGGTGAGCGCCCCCCTGCCGGACCACATGACGGAAACTTGGGCGCGCCTCGGCTTCGACCCGAAACGCGGCGAGGGCCTGCCGGAGCTGGAAGGCTGATCGAGGCTTGCCCCGGGACGGCGCCGGATGCCAGACTTGCGACGTTCCAGGAGGCAGCATGGCAAGCGGCAAGTCCGAAAAGCCAAAGCGTTCCGGGACTGCCAAGGGCAGAGATCTGGACCAGCGTATCCTTGAGGTGACCCTCGCCCAGGCGGACGAAGTGGGCTGGGACCAGGTGCGGCTGCGCCGGGTCGCAGAGGGCCTGGGCATCACGCTGCCCGAACTCCGGTCCCACTACCGCGACCTCGACGCCGTCGCCGACGCCTGGTTCGAGCGGGCGCTCGACGCCATGCTGGCGCACACGGAGGCGGGCTTTGCCGACTTGCCGGCGCGCGAGCGGATCTATCTGGTGATGATCCGCTGGTTCGAGGCCCAGCGCCACGAGCGGGCCGTGGTCGGCCAGATGCTCGCCACGAAGCTCTATCCCTCCCACCCCCATCACTGGGTGCCGATGATCTTTCATCTCTCCCGGCTCATCCAGTGGGTGCGCGACGCCGCCGGCCTCGACGCGGGCGGCAAGCGGCGTCAGGTCGAGGAGGTCGGGCTCACGCTGCTCTTCCTCGCCGCCCTGCGGGTCTGGCTGGGGGACGAGACGGACGACCTCGAGATCACGCGCCGGTTTCTCCGCCGGCGCTTGAGCGAGGCCGATACGCTCCTTGCCAACCTGCCGCGACCCCGCCGGCCCAGGGATCGGCGCCCGGCGGCAAAGACCGCTTGACCCCGAACGGCTGCCCGGGAGATGAAGGCCGCCGAGCAAACAAAGCTGGGCAGACGTGCCTGACCTTCGCCTCATCATGTTCGACTTCGACGGGACCCTGGTCGACAGCCAGTGGGCGATCACCCGGGTCATGGCGGAAGCCTTTACAGGAGCCGGCCTGCCGGCGCCCGAGTCCGCGCAAGTCCGCCGCGTCATCGGCCTGCGCCTGGAGGCGGCCATCGCCCGCTTGCTGCCGGACGGCCCCGATGATGGGGACTCGGAGGAGGGCGACGCGCTGACCGCGCGCCTGGCCGCGGACTATCGCGAGGCCTTCTTCCGCCTGCACGCACGGCCGGACTTCCACGAACCCCTCATGTCTGGTGTCAAGAACGCCCTAGAAGCCCTTGATCATCCGCATGTCTTTCTGGGCATCGCTACCGGCAAGGGCCGGCGGGCGCTCACTACCAGCCTGGAGCGCCATGGCCTGAGCCGGTATTTCGTCACCCTGAAGACCGCGGACGACGGCCCCGGCAAGCCGCATCCCCAGATTCTGCAGGACGCTATGGCGGAGTTCGGCGTTGCGCCGGAGGATACCCTGATGGTCGGCGACACCACCTTCGACATGGCGCTGGCCGTCAACGCGGGCGCCCGTGCGCTGGGCGTATCCTGGGGCTATCATGCGCCGCCGGACCTACTGGCCGCGGGCGCGGAGCGGGTCCTGGATGACTTCTCGGACCTGACCTTGGCCCTAGTCGGCTTGGAGGGGGTCGGCCTGGTGGATCGGACATGAAGAAGCTGAAGTGGATCGTCACCGGGCTGGTGGCGCTCGTCGTGGCGGTCGTCGTGGCGGGCTATGTGGTCCTCTCCGGCCTGGATTTCGAAGACCTCCGCGCGCGCATCCAGGCCGAGGCCAAGGCCGCCACCGGGCGCGACCTCGTGATCGGCGGCAAGATCGATCTCGCGGTGTCGCTGACCCCGGCGATCGCCATCGAGCAGGTGACCTTCTCGAACGCGGACTGGGGCAGCCGCGCGGAGATGGTCACCCTGGACCGCTTCGAGGTGGAGGTGGCCTTGATGCCGCTCTTCTCCGGCGACATCGAGATCCGGCGCCTCGTCGTCGTGCGGCCCAACATCCTGTTGGAGACCGACGCGGAAGGCCGGGCCAACTGGTCGCTCGAAGGGATAGCCGAGACCGCCGAGGAAACCGCGGAGGAGGCCGGGCCAGCCGCGGAGACGACCGTCGGCGGCATGCCGATCCTACACG
>JAUVQB010000214.1 GCA_030598385.1 Alphaproteobacteria bacterium
ACTTGCCGGGCTTCGCGCACGTCGATCACGGAGGTCCGGCAGGGCTTCACGCAGTTCTTCAAGGCCGGATAGAAGCGCGACAGGCTGAACTGTCCCTCCGGCGCATCGTCGGCGAGGGTCGAGATCGAGAACAGGTCGAAGCCGGGCAACGCGTTCACGAGATGCGCGATGCGGGCGATGTCGTGCGACGTGGCCCGGCGCGCCTTGCCCGTGACGGGGTCGACGATATCCGGCGCCGAACTTGCCGTCGCGACGACCGGCAACTCGCGGGGAAAGGTGACGTCGAACGCGGGGTCGCGGCCGCGCAGGGTGATCGTCGGGGGCACGAGGGCGCGGTTGCGCTCGACGACGGCGGAGGGGATGCGGACGATCTCGGTGTCCGCCTCGACCAGGGCGCCATGCTCGGCGAACCTCTGCCGCGCTTTCTCGTTGCGAACCAGCAGCCCGACTTCCTCGAGGATCTCGAGGGAGGCGTCGTGGACGTACTGGACGTCGTCGTCGGTCAGGAAGGAGAAATACTTCATCGCGCCCTATTCGTCGGGCTGTCCCATCGGGAAATGATCTAGGCAGCGCCGAAGCTTGCCCGCAAACGATAATTGCTGCCACAATGTATAAGTAAATCTTATCTGACGGCAAGGCCATGAGACGCCCGCGCCTAAACGTCTTGCGCACCTTCGAGGCCGCCGGCCGCAACTCGAGCTTTTCCCTGGCGGCGGAGGAGCTCAACATCTCCCAGGCCGCGGTCAGCCAGCAGATGCGCCAGCTCGAGGCCTATCTTGGGGCGGCTCTGTTTGTCAGGCATCACCGCCGTTTGTCGCTCACCAGCACCGGCCAGGCCTATCTGAACGGGGTGCACGAAGCGCTCGACCGTCTCGATACGGTGACCGACCAGCTATTTTCCGACCGGCAGCATCAGATCGTCACGATCCGCTGCACCTCCAGCGTCGCGACCTTGTGGCTGGCGCCGCGGCTCGGCTCCTTCCAGAAGCACCATCCAGAGATCGATCTGCGCATCAAGACCTTGGACCCGGACTATGGGGACCGCAATCCGTCCGGTGCGGACCTGGAGATCGTCATATTGAGCGACGGCGCGAACGACCCCCATGCGCGCAAGCTGCTGACGGCGACGATCACGCCCGTCTGTTCGCCTGAGTTTTCGTCTCGCGGGCTCCGGCCGAGCGAACCCGCCGACGTGCTCGCCTTCGAGCTGATCCACGTTCTTGGCTATGACGACGACTGGCACCGATGGTTTCGAAGGCATGGCTTGCGGGATGCCCCGGTGCCGCGCGGGCTGTCGGTCGACGGCTCCTTGATCGCGATCGAGGCGGCCCAGCGCGGCGACGGCATCATGTTGGGCAGGCGGCCCTTCATCGACTCCTATTTGCGATCCGGCGAATTGGTCGAGGCATTCTCCGAGCCCTTTCACCTCCATGCCGACTACTACCTAAGGCAGGGGCCGCGGACGAAAAGCAAGCGCGGGCGCGACTTGGCGGCGCGTTGGCTTGCGGGCTTGGCCGACCGCTAGCGGCCCAGTTCGGCCACGGATCGAGGCGAGCCCTGAAGCGGGGCGCTATGGCTCGGCGAGGCGTTCCAGGGCGTGGCGCACCAGCTTGCGCATGACGCTGGGCAGCGCCTCGTCGGCCAGGCCGTCGAGCGGCACCCAGCGTTCCTCTGCCTTGGCCGTTAGAGACGCGGCGTCGGCCGCCCCGACCGCGCGGCCGGCCCAGATCGTCAGCTCGAGATGGAAGTGGGTGAAGGTGTGGCGCACCCGGCCCGGCAAGGCCGTCCAGCCGTCCGGCATGGGTGCCGCGGCGCCCGCCTCGTCTGCGGGCCAGGGCGCCTCGCGCCAGGGTGTCGAGGGCAGCTCCATCATGCCGCCCAGAAGCCCCTGCTCCGGCCGCCGTCGCAACATTACCGAGCCCGCCTCGTCGACCAGCCAGAAGGCGACGCCGTGGCGCGTCGGGCGCGGCGCCTTGGCCGTCCGCCGCGGCAGGTCCCCGGCGGCGCCCAGCGCCCGCGCCGCGCAATGGGCGGAAATGGGGCAGGCGAGGCAGCGCGGCCGCCTGGCCAGACAGACCGTGGCTCCCAGGTCCATCATCGCCTGGGCGAAATCACCGGGCCGCCCTGTCGGAGTGAGGCCCTCGGCGATCTTGCGCAGCTCCGGCTTCGCCTTGGGCAAGGGCGTCGCGACCGTGAAGAGGCGCGCCACCACCCGTTCGACATTGCCATCGACCGGCGTCGCTGGCCGACCGAAGGCGATGGCCGCGATGGCCGCGGCGGTGTAGGGGCCGATGCCAGGCAAGGCCCGTAGCGCCGCTTCGTTGTCGGGGAAACGTCCCTGTCGCTCACGGCTCACCGCGATGGCGCATTTGTGCAGATTGCGCGCCCGGGCGTAGTAGCCGAGGCCCGCCCAGGCCGTCAGCACCGCATCGAGAGGCGCCGCCGCCAGGGCATCGACCGTGGGCCAGCGCTCCAGGAACGCCTGATAGTAGGGCGCAACGGCGGCGACGGTGGTTTGCTGCAGCATCACCTCGCTGAGCCAGACCCGGTAAGGGTCCGCGCCGAGGGGCATGCCGTCCGCGCCCGCGTCGCCCTTGGTGCCGGGCGGCACCCGCCAGGGCAGGCGCCGGGCATGACGGTCGTACCAGGCCAGCAGATCGCTAGCGACCTCCCGCGCGATCACTTGGTGGCGATCCGGGCGCTTTGGGAGCGATCGTGATGATTCGGCGCTTGCAGGACGGGCCATGCTGCCTTCTATACTGGAGCCGAGAGACGGCCCCAAGCGAATCCGACCCAGGCGGAACGAGTTTCATGCCGCAAGCGCGACCTCGCAGCGCCAAGAGCGCCGGAAACCCCGCCAAGCCGACCCGCGGCGGCGGACCCAAGGCCCTCGCCGACAGCCTGCGCAAGGTGACGCGCCAGGCGCTCGGCCAGCGCAGCCTGGCCGAGCAGAGCCTGATCCTCGACTGGCCGAGCATCGCCGGCGGCGACATCGCGAGGATGTGCACACCACGGGGGCTTTCGTTCCAGCACCGCGACCGGCGCATGGACGGCACCCTCACCCTCAAGGTGCAGTCGGGCCAGGCCACGCGCCTGCAGCACCTGGAGCCGCAACTGATCGAGCGCATCAACGGCTATCTCGGGTATCGCGCCATTGCGCGCCTTCGCCTGCTGCACGGCGCGGCCCCGGCTTCCGGCGACCCGGACGCTCGGCGCGAGGCGGCGGCGAAGGATCCGGCGCCCGAGGAAGAGCGGCGCGGAGAGCCGATTGCCGACCCCGCCTTGAGAGCCGCCCTCGCGCGCCTCGGCCGCGCGGTCAAGCCGCCACATGGGTCGGGGACGTGAGCCAGGGGCGGGCCTCTCGAACGGCGACAAGCCTGCCGCAAAATCGCCGCTTTCAGAGGGTTTTATCTGACGCTTGTGAAATGCCGCCTAGACCACTAGCATGCACCATATATAGTAGGTGATCTATGACCCGCAGGCAGATGATGATACATGGGGCGGCAACCGCCGCTCTTTTGGCGGTCGCTTCGGTGACGGTCCTTTCGGTTCCGGCCCAAAGCGGGGAGCCATTGTTCGCCGATGACCGCATACTCGGCAGCGCCGAGGCGCCGATCACCATCATCGAATACTCCTCGCTCACCTGCCCGCACTGCGCCAAGTTTCACAAGGAAACGCTGCCGGAGGTGAAGGACAACTGGGTCGACAGCGGCAAAGCCCGCATCGTCTATCGGCACTTTCCGCTCGACGGTCTGGCGCTGCGCGCCGCCATGGTCACCAACTGCATGGACGAGGAGCGCTACT
>JAUVQB010000172.1 GCA_030598385.1 Alphaproteobacteria bacterium
CCGACGCGTCCCAGGGGCGACAGAACTTGCGTCTTTTCAGAGCTTTCGGACCGCGTCGCCCGACCCTTCCGATGCCCCGCATCGCTGCGGATCAGGCTCCTAGCCGAAAGATCTGAAAAGACGTCCCAATGAGTCAGTATCATCAAGACTTGGTATAAGTGTGCTCGACTACGCCGAATTCGGATCTTGCGATGAGTCTGGGAGGTGGCGGGTACGCCGGTCAGGCGGCCGGCGGGACGGGCGTCTGACGCAGCAAGAAGGCAGGCACGTGATCGCCGAAGGCCGTGGCGGCGGGCTTTGGCTGCGGCGATCTAGTCGGTTCGCTTCTGGCGGGCCGCTCCGTCCCGGGTGGGCTTTTCTCGCCCGTCGCCTCGGCTTCGCCATGGCGGCGAGACCTGCGTCCCTTGCCGTTTCGCGCCTCGCCAGTCCGCGCCTTGGACTCTCGCGCCTTGGTATCTCGCGTTCGCGACTCTCGCGCGGCCTCTTCCACAGGCGCTGGATCGGGCGCATCCTGGGCCGTTTCGCTCTCGCCCGGCGTGCATTTCTTGATCGGGTGGCCGAGCATGCTTTGGATCGCCGCGAGGGCTTTGCGGTCGTCCCGGGTGGCAAGCATGAAGGCCTGGCCGCTGCGTCCCGCGCGGCCGGTTCGGCCGATGCGGTGGATATAGTCCTCCGGGTTGCCCGGCACATCGAAGTTGAACACGTGCGAGACCTTCGGGAGGTCGAGGCCGCGCGCCGCCACATCCGAGCAGACCAGGAGCTTGACCTCGCCGTCCTTGAAGCGCTTCAGCGTTTGCTCGCGCACCGGCTGCGCCAGGTCGCCGTGCAGCTCGGCGGCGGGAAGCCCGTGCCGGGCCAGCGAGCGGTACAGAATGCCGACGTCGCGCTTGCGGTTGCAGAAGATGAGCGCGCTGGTCACGTCATCCTGGCGCAACAATTCACGCAGCACCGCGCGCTTGTCCTTGGGCAGGCTGGGCGCCGAGACGACCGCTTGGCTGACGGTTTCGGCCGCCGTCGCCGGCGGGCTGACGGAGATTTCCTTGGGGCTCGAAAGGAACTTATCCGCCAGGCGGCGGATCTCCGGCGGCATGGTGGCCGAGAAGAAGAGGGTTTGGCGCGAGCGCGGCAACAGGCCGACGATGCGCTCCACATCGGGCATGAAGCCCATGTCGAGCATGCGGTCGGACTCGTCGATCACCAGGATCTTGGTATCGGCCAAGAGAATCCGGCCGCGCCCGAACAAATCCAACAGCCGCCCTGGCGTGGCGATCAGCACGTCGACCCCGCGGTCGAGCCGCTTCTCCTGCTCGACCAGGGACACGCCGCCAATCAGGAGCGCCATGGAAAGCGGGTGGTTCTTGCCGTACTTCTCGAAGTTTTCGGCCACTTGCGTGGCCAGTTCCCGTGTCGGCTCCAGGATCAGCGAGCGCGGCATGCGCGCCCGCGCCCGGCCGCTGTGGAGAATGTCGATCATCGGCAGGGTGAAAGACGCGGTCTTGCCGGTCCCGGTCTGGGCGCAGCCGAGAACGTCTCGGCCCATCAGCACGTAGGGAACGGCCTGCGTTTGGATCGGCGTCGGCGTTTGATAGCCCGCGTCCTGGACTGCGCTCAGGACCTCGGGACTGAGTCCGAGTTCTTCGAAGGTCATACGTTAGGTTTTGTTCAAGAGAAGGAGTTACTCGAGTCTTTCGAAAGATTGCCAGCTTAAATGCACGAGCAAAGATAGATATTCAAGGCCTTTTGTCAATGGAAAGACCTAAATAATGTTTAATGTTGAGACCCTCAATAAGGACCCGATAGGGGTGCGGACAGGAAGTTCGGCTCACCTGCGGAGTTTAATTTCTTTATTTCTTCGAGCTGGCGAATTGCGAAAGAAAAAATGTTAGCGGGCCCAAAACCATTCTCGCGGCCGGATCCGCCCGCAACCTAAACGTCCAGCTCTTCCGACCCGACGAAGCGCGCGCGGTCCTGGATGAAGGCGAAGCGCAGCTCGGGCTTGCGGCCCATGAGGCGCTCGACGGCCTCGGCCGCATCCTTCTCGTCGCGCTTGGGATCCGGCGCCTCGGCGTCGACCACCGAGACCTGGAGCAGTGTCCGGGTCGCCGGGTTCATGGTGGTTTCCTTCAACTGCGCCGGCGGCATCTCGCCGAGGCCCTTGAAGCGGCTGAGCTCGATCTTGCCGCGCCCGGAGAAATGTTTCTCCACGAGCTCTTCCTTGTGGGCGTCGTCGCGGGCGTAGTGAGTGGTGCCGCCTTGGGTGAGGCGGTAGAGCGGCGGTTGGGCGAGATAGAGGTGGCCGGACTCGATCAGCCCCGGCATGAGGCGGTAGAACAAGGTCATCAAGAGGGCGGCGATGTGGGCGCCGTCCACGTCGGCGTCGGTCATGATGATGACCCGCTCGTAGCGCAGCTTGTCGGGGTCGAACTGCGCGCCCATGCCGCAACCCAGCGCCTGGGTCAGGTCGGCGATCTCCTGATTGCCCTTCAGCTTGTCGGCCGAGGCGCTGGCCACGTTGAGGATCTTGCCGCGCAGGGGCAGGATCGCCTGGGTCTCCCGGTGGCGCGCCTGCTTGGCCGAACCGCCGGCGGAATCGCCCTCCACAAGGAAGATCTCGGTGCCGTCGGCGCGGCCCCTGGTGCAGTCGGCGAGCTTGCCCGGCAGGCGCAGCTTGCGCGTCGCGCTCTTGCGGTTGAGCTCCTTTTCCTGGCGCTTGCGGCGGCGCTCCTCGGCGCGCTCGATCACCCGTTCGAGCAGCAGGCGCGCGCGCTCCGGATGGCCCGACAGCCAGTGGTCGAAGTGGTCCTTGATGGTGGTCTCGACCAGGCGCTGGGCGACCGCGCTGGATAGGCGGTCCTTGGTCTGGCCTTGAAACTGGGGATTGGCGATGAACAGGGAAAGTAGGGCGCCGGCCCCGCCGATCGCGTCCTCGGCGGTGATCTGGGCCGCCTTGCGGTTGCCGATCAGCTCGCCATAGCTCTTGAGGCCGCGCATCAGGCCGCTGCGCAGGCCCTGCTCGTGGCTGCCGCCGTCGGGCGTCGGCACGGTGTTGCAGTAGGAGGAGATAAAGCCCTCTTCGTCGGTCGGCCAGGTGATCGCCCACTCGAGCCGGCCTTCCTCCTCCGGCAGCTTGGTGCTGCCGTGGAAGGGGTCCGGCGTAAGAGTCTTCCGATCCTCTATTTGTACTTCAAGAAAATCCCGTAAGCCGTTGGGAAAATGCAGTGTCTTGCTCTCGGGAACCTCATCGCCCTTATTGATGAGGGCGCCATCGCAGCGCCAGCGGATCTCGACGCCGCGGTAGAGGTAGGCCTTGGAGCGGGCCATGCGGTAGAGGCGGAGCGGATGGAAATGCACGCTCTCGCCGAAGATCTTGGGGTCGGGCGTGAAGCTCACCGTGGTGCCGCGCCGGTTCTGGGCGCTGCCGGCCTGGTGCAGCTTGCCCGAGGGCTTGCCGCGCCGGTAGGCCTGCTTCCAGACCTTGCGGTCGCGGGCCACCTCGACGGTCAGGCGATCGGCCAGCGCGTTCACCACCGACAGGCCGACGCCGTGCAGGCCGCCCGACGTGGCGTAGGTCTTGTCGGAAAACTTGGCGCCCGAGTGCAGCGTGGTCATGATGACCTCGAGCGCCGACTTGCCCTTGAATTTCGGGTGCGGGTCGACCGGTATGCCGCGGCCGTTGTCGCGCACGGTGATCAGGTTGTCGACGCCGAGCTCGACCTCGATTCGGGTCGCGTGGCCGGTCACCGCCTCGTCCATGGCGTTGTCCAGCAGTTCGGCCACCAAATGGTGCATGGACCGCTCGTCGGTCCCGCCGATGTACATGCCGGGGCGCCGGCGCACGGGCTCCAGGCCCTCCAGGACCTCGATGTCCTTGGCCGAGTAGTCGCCCGTTCGCGCGGGCGCCGTCTGGAACAGGTCCGCCATCTCACCCGACTCGCTGGAAAGGGGAAGCGCTGGCTCCGCCGATTCCTTATGCTGAAGGTTACGACAAGGCAAGCCTCAAGATCTAGATCAAGTGAGGGAAGAAGACACAAAATGAGCCAATCGCAGCCCAGCGCGCCCGCCAACGCGCCCAAGGGAGAACTGGTCATCCGCACCCTTGCCATGCCGGCCGACGCCAACCCTTCGGGCGATATCTTCGGCGGCTGGGTGCTGTCCCAGATGGACATCGCCGGCGGCATCACGGCGGGCCTGCGCGCCCACGGCCGGGTTGCCACCGTGGCGGTGACGGCGATGACCTTCCACTTGCCGGTCTACGTGGGCGACGTGCTCTGCGTCTATACGGAAATCGAAAAGATTGGCCGCACGTCGATCACCGTGGCGATCGAGGCCTGGGCCTTGCGCGGGCGCCTCGGCGAGCGGGCGCGGGTGACCGAGGGCCGCTTCGTGTTCGTCGCCATCGGCGAGGACGGGC
>JAUVQB010000351.1 GCA_030598385.1 Alphaproteobacteria bacterium
ACGGCTCGATGCGAGCTATGTCGGCGAGGACGGCGCCAAGCACCGGCCGGTCATGCTGCACCGCGCAATTCTCGGCTCCTTCGAGCGCTTCCTGGCGATCCTCATCGAGCAGTATGCCGGGCGCTTCCCGCTGTGGCTGGCGCCGGTGCAGGTGATGGTGGCGACCATCACCTCGGACGCCGATGCCTATGCCGAGGAGGTGGCGTCCGCCTTCAAGGCCGCGGGTTTGCGCGTTGAGGCAGATTTGCGGAACGAGAAGATCAATTACAAGGTGCGCGAACATTCGGTCGGCAAGGTGCCGGTGATTGCCGTGGTCGGCCGCCGCGAGGCCGATGAAGGCAAGGTCGCGTTACGTCGTCTGGGCGGCAAGGACCAAGAGGTGCTTGCGCTCAGCGATGCCATCACTAGACTTCAGGAGGAAGCGACCCCGCCCGACGGCGGCTGAGGCGCCCCATTGCGAGGGGCGCGCCGGTCTTTCATCGGGTTGACGGCGGGGCGGCGCTTCTTGAGTTGCACCAGACCACAGCAAGGGAGAGTTATCCATAGCCCGTCCACCATTCAATGCCGCGCCATCCCGCGACGGACCGCGCGCCAACGAGCAGATCGATGCGCCGGAGATACGGCTGATCGATTATACCGGCGACAATGTAGGCGTGGTGCCGATTGGCGAGGCGCTGGCCCGTGCCGGTGAGACCGGCCTGGACCTCGTCGAAATCTCGCCCAACGCCGAGCCGCCAGTCTGTAAAATCCTAGACCTTGGCAAGCTCAAGTACGAAGAGCAGAAGAAACGCAACGTCGCGCGCAAGAAGCAGAAGATCATCGAGGTCAAAGAGATCAAGATGCGGCCCAACATCGACGTCCACGACTACGACTTCAAGATGCGCGCCATTCACCGCTTTCTGGACGAGGGCGACAAGGTCAAGGTCACCATGCGCTTCCGCGGCCGCGAAATGGCCCACCAGGAAATCGGCATGCAAGTGCTGGAGCGCGTGCGCGGCGATCTGGAGGAACTGGCCAAGGTCGAGCAGTACCCCAAGATGGAGGGCCGTCAGATGACCATGGTGATGGCCCCCAAGTAAGGGAATCCCAGCCAAAGCTTGCTTGCGAGATTGGGGGAAATTGATCTGCAGGCGCCTCTTGCACCGTGCGGGCGCCGCAGCTATAACGTCGGCCGAATTACCAGGCGGCGCGGCCCAAGGGCATGCCCGACCGCCTGAAACAACGCTGCTTCGAACCCCTGACGCAAGAGGAACGCGAAATGCCCAAGCTGAAGACCAAGAGCGGCGCCAAGAAGCGGTTCCGCCTGACCGCGTCCGGCAAGGTCCGGATCAACCACGCCTACAAGAGCCACTTCATGCGCAGGCGGCCAAAAAGCATGTTGCGCAAGGCCCGAGGCACCAGGATCGCTTCGGCGCCGGATGCCAAGATCATCAAGCGCAACTTCCTGCCCAACGCCTGAGGAGAGCTCAAATGGCGCGCGTGAAGAGGGGCGTGACCACCCACGCCCGGCACAAGAAGGTCATCAAGCAGGCCAAGGGCTATCAGGGCCGCGGCCGCAACGTCTATCGGGTCGCCATCGAGCGGGTCGAGAAGGCGCTGCAATACGCCTACCGCGACCGGCGGGTCAGGAAGCGCACCTTCCGGGCCCTCTGGATCCAGCGCATCAACGCCGGCGCCCGCGAGCACGGGCTGACCTATTCCCAGCTCATGAACGGCTTGAAGAAGGCCGGGGTGGAGCTGGACCGCAAGGTGCTGTCGGACCTGGCGGTGCGCGAGCCGGCGGCCTTCAAGTCGCTGGTCGAACAGGCCCAGGCGGCGCTGGCCGCAGGTCCCCAGGCGAGCGAGTAGGCGACGGGGCTTTTCGGTTTCCGAAAGCGCCCCACCGAGGCTCGGCCATGAGCGAAGAGCTCGAAACCCTGAAAAGCGAGTATCTCGATGCGGCGCGAGCGGCTGCGAGCTTGGCCGCCCTCGACGAGGTGCGTGTGCGGGCGCTCGGCAAGAAAGGCGCGGTCACCCAGCGCATGAAGAGCCTCGGCGGCCTGGATCCCGAAGCCCGCAAAGAGGCCGGCCAGGCGCTGAACCAGGTGAAGGCGGCGATCGCGGCGGCCATCGAGGCGCGCAAAGTGGACCTCGAAGAGGAAGAGCTGGAGGCGCGCCTCGTCGAGGAGCGGATCGATGTGACCTTGCCGGCGCGCCCGTCTCGGGTCGGGCGCATCCACCCGATCAGCCAGACCGTCGACGAGATGGTGGCGATCTTCGGCGAGATGGGCTTCTCCGTCGCCGAGGGGCCGCACATCGAGGACGACTTCCATAACTTCACCGCCCTCAATATCCCGCCCGAACACCCGGCCCGCCAAGAGCACGACACATTTTACCTGTGCGCGGGGCCGGGGGATGAACGTGGCGGTGAACGCAAGGTGCTGCGCACCCACACCTCGCCGGTGCAGATCCGCACCATGCAGGCGAGCGAGCCGCCGATCCGCATCATCGTGCCGGGCCGCACCTTCCGCGCCGATTCCGACGCCACCCACTCGCCCATGTTCCATCAGCTCGAAGGCCTGGTGGTCGACGAGACCACCCACATGGGCCACCT
>JAUVQB010000145.1 GCA_030598385.1 Alphaproteobacteria bacterium
CGACTGTTCGATGAGCACCTCGGACACCGGCGAAGCGTGCAGGCCGCCCTTGACGATCTGTTCGTATTCCGCGCGGTTGTATGCGATCCCGCCGCCCGTACCGCCCAGGGTGAAGGACGGCCGCACGATGGCGGGCAGCCCGACCGCATCGAGCGCTTCCAGGGCCTGCTCGAAGGTCTTGGCGGCCCGGGAGCGCGGGCAGGTGATGCCGATGCGTTGCATGGCCTCGCGGAACAGCAACCGGTCCTCGGCCTTGTCGATAACGTCGGCCACCGCCCCGATCATCTCGACGCCGTGGCGCGCCAAAACCCCCGTGCGGTCGAGGGTAAGCCCGTTGTTGAGCCCGGTCTGGCCGCCCATGGTGGGCAGCAGGGCGTCGGGCTTCTCGCGCTCGATGATCTTCTCGAGCATCTCGGGCGTGATCGGCTCGACGTAAGTGGCGTCCGCCAGGCCCGGATCGGTCATGATGGTGGCCGGGTTCGAGTTGACCAAGATCACCCGATAGCCCTCTTCCTTGAGGGCCTTGCAGGCTTGTGCGCCCGAGTAGTCGAACTCGCAGGCCTGCCCGATCACGATCGGCCCGGCGCCGATGATCAGGATCGATTCGATGTCCGTGCGCTTGGGCATGGGCGTGCTCTCAGACGCCGGCCCGGCTATTGCGGGTGGGGGCAGGCGCGGGTGACGGCCAGTTGTCGGCTAGAACGGCTATCTGCCACGTGGGCCCGGCAAAGAAAAGCCCTGTCTTGTCGTCCGGCCGGGGAAAGTTACGAAGGCCGTTACAAATCACGATGGGGGTCAGTGCGCCGCCTTTCGGGTTTCGATGCTGGCCACGAATCGCTCGAACAAATAATGGCTGTCCCGGGGGCCGGGGGAGGCCTCCGGGTGGTACTGGACCGAGAAGACCGGCCGGTCCTTCACGCGAAGGCCTTCGTTGGTGCCGTCGAACAGCGAGACGTGGGTTGCCTCGACCCCCGCCGGCAAGCTGTCGGGATGCACCACGAAGCCGTGATTCTGGCTGGTGATCTCGACCCGGCCGGTGGCCAGGTCCTTGACCGGATGGTTGGCGCCGCGGTGGCCCAGGTGCATCTTCTCGGTGCGGGCGCCGAGCGCCAGGGCCAGCATCTGGTGGCCCAGGCAGATACCGAAGATCGGCAGGTCCTTCTCCGCCAGCAGGGCCTTTATGACCGGCACGGCGTAGACCCCCGTCGCCGCCGGGTCTCCGGGACCGTTGGACAGGAACACGCCGTGCGGCCGGTGGCGCAGGATGTCCTCGGCCGTGGCGGCGGCTGGCACCACGGTCACCCGGCATCCGAGATCCGCCAGGCAGCGCAGGATGTTGCGCTTGGCGCCGTAATCGACCGCGACCACGTTGAATTTGGGCGCGGCAAGACGCCCGTAACCCTCGCCCAAGCGCCAGCGCGTCTCGTCCCAGGTGTAGGTCTGGGCGCAAGTAACCTCCTTGGCGAGGTCCATACCTTCGAGCCCGGGCCAGGCGGCGGCCCCGGCGCGCAGCGCCTGCAGGTCGAGACCGCCCCGCGCGGCGGCGTCGGGGTCGTAAGCCAGGCAGCCCTTCGGCGCGCCCAAATCACGGATGCGGCAAGTCAGCGCCCGCGTATCGATTCCGGCGATGCCCACCAGGCTCTGGGACTTCAGCCAAGCGTCCAGATGGCGCGTGGCCCGCCAGTTGGATGGTTCGGTGATGTCCGCGCGCAGGACCAGGCCACGGGCCGCGGGGGTGGCGGTCTCGACGTCCTCCGGGTTGGCCCCCACGTTGCCCACGTGGGGAAAGGTAAAGGTGATGATCTGTCCGGCGTAGGAAGGGTCGGTCAGGATTTCCTGATAGCCGGTGATGGCGGTGTTGAAGCAAACCTCGCCCACCGCGCGGCCCGGCGCGCCGAGGCCGCGGCCCAGGAACGCGGTTCCGTCGGCCAGCACCAGGGCGGCATCGGCCGGGCCGCTGCGCGCAACAACGCCCGGCCCTGTCCGTTTGGACGGGGCGGCAGCGGAGCGGGCTTCATCCATTGCAGCCGGTTCCTTCGGGAAAGCGCCGGACCCAGGGCGAGCCAGAAGCCGGGGGGCCGGAAATGCGGCTCTTGTTTAAGGGAAAGGCGGGCCTTGGTCAAGCCTATCTGGTTCATGATTATGCATGTATTTCAATGTATTAGGGCAAAATCGCAGGTTTTGCCATTTGCCGGCAATTGGGCTAACCTCTGCCGCCTGCGCCATGTCGAGGAGCAACACGCGTGCTGCGGCAAGACCTGAACGAATCGCTCAAAGAGGCCATGAAGGCCAAGGATGGCTGTGCGACCTCGACCATTCGCTTGATCCTGGCGGCGATCAAGGACCGCGATATCGCGGCACGCACGCAGGGCGCCGGTGAGAAGATCAGCGACGAGCAGATCCTCGAGGTTCTGCAGAAGATGGTGCGTCAGCGCAAAGAGTCGATCGAGATGTACGCCAAGGGTGGCCGCCAGGACTTGGTCGACCGGGAATCGCACGAAATCGAGGTGGTCGAGGGTTTTCTGCCGAAGCCGTTGAGCGAGGCCGAGTCGCAGGAGGCCGTGGCAGGGGTGATCGGCGAACTCGGCGCCAGCTCGATCAAGGAAATGGGGCAGGTGATGGGCGAGCTGAAGCGGCGCTATGCGGGGCGCATGGATTTCTCCAAGGCCAGCACACTCGTCAAAGACACTCTGGGCTGAGCGAACCCGCCGAGCGGCGGATCGCTCCTGTCCCGTGCCGAACCTGCGCCGTGCCGCAACAAGAGATCGGTTCCACAGGCTTATCCCGCAAACATCCACAGCCTTATGAACAGGTTTGTGGGCGGCGATACGGTTTCGCACCTGTGCGGACGGCCCGCGTCTGATAGCTTTAGCCTCGTTTCCCGAGTCGTGTGCCGTGACGATGGCCTTTCCGCCCGATTTCCTCGACGAATTGCGCACCCGCACCGATCTATCCGGCTTGATCGGCCGTCGCGTGAAGCTCACCAAGCGGGGCCGTGAATTCCTCGGCCTCTGCCCGTTCCACAACGAGAAGACGCCGTCGTTCACCGTCAGCCAGGACAAGGGCTTCTTCCACTGCTTCGGTTGTGGGGCGCACGGCGACGCGATCGGTTTCGTCATGCAGAGCGAGGGCCTGGGCTTTCCCGAAGCGGTGGAGAAGCTGGCGGGCGAGGCGGGCCTTACGGTCCCCCGCCGCACGCCCGAGTCCGAGGCTGCCGCCGAGCGAGGCACGGCCTTGCGCGAGACGCTGGAAGCCGCCACGGGGTGGTTCCAGGAGCAATTGCAGTCGGCGGAGGGCGCGGCTGCCCGTGCCTACTTGGAACAACGCGGCCTCGACCAGCAAACCGTGGTCGCCTTCCGCCTCGGGCACGCGCCGGCGCAGCGCGGGGCTTTGAAGCGGGCGATGAACCCCAAGGGCTTCGACGACGCGCTTTTGATCGAAGCCGGACTCATCAAGCAACCCGAGGGCGGCGGCGAGCCGCGCGATTATTTCTTCGATCGCATTGTCTTTCCCATCACCGACCGGCGCGGCCGGGTGGTCGCGTTCGGCGGGCGGGCGCTCAACCCCGAGGCAAAAGCCAAATACATCAACTCGCCCGAGACGGCCCTGTTTCATAAAGGACGGCTGCTTTACAACCTGGCCGACGCCCGCCAGGCGGCCCACGACACCGGCGAGGTTCTGGTGGTCGAAGGCTATACGGACGTGATCGCGCTCGCCCAGGCGGGCTTTCCGGCGACGGTGGCGCCCTTGGGCACGGCGGTGACCGAAGAGCAGATCGCCGAGCTTTGGCGGCTGGCGCCGGAGCCGATCCTCTGCCTCGACGGGGATGCCGCCGGCCGGCGTGCCGGCTACCGCGCTGCCGAGCGGGCCCTGCCCGGCCTGCGCCCGGGCTGCTCGCTCCGCTTCGCGCTGCTTCCGGAGGGCGAAGACCCCGACAGCCTGCTGCGCAGCCTGGGCCCGCAGGCGCTGCGCGAGATCCTGGACGCTGCCTTGCCGCTGGCCGATCTCTTGTGGCTGGAGCAGACCGAGGGCCGGGCCTTCGACACGCCGGAGCGCCAGGCCGGACTGCGCCAGGACCTGCGCGTCGCGGTGCGCCAGATTCGTGATGCGGACGTCCGCACGGGCTACCAGGCCGAAATGGAGCGGCGCCTTCAGGCGGCCTTTAGCTTCGTGCCCGCGCGACAAGACGGCCGTTTCGGCCACCGCCGAGGCCAGAGATGGTCCGCACGCCGGCCGGTGAAGGAGGGGGCTGGCCCTGGGGTGCGCCAGTCCCCGGAGCGGCTGCGCCATCGCCAGGAGCAGGTCTTGATCGCGACACTCGTCAACCATCCGGAGTTGCTCGCCGATCACGCCGAGGATGTCTCTGCGCTCGAACTGGCGAACCGGGATCTGGACCGGCTGCGCCGGGCGCTGATCGATCTCGTTGCACGGGAGCCCACTCTTGACAGCGAGGGTCTTAGATGCCACCTGTCCGAACAGGGATTTACGGCGGTTTTATCCCGACTTTTGAGCCGGCAGACTTATCAATTGGGCCCGTCTGCCAAGCCGGATACCCCGTTGGACGAAGCCCGGGAAACATGGCGGCACATCCTGTCCCGTTGGCAAGCAAGAACCACGGAGACGGAAAGCCGGCGAAGGGGCGATGACCCGGCGATGGGGCCGAGCCCAGGCGCGCATGAGAACGACATGCCATAAGGCGCGTCATAGGGGGCGAGGCTGAAGAGGGCGAGGGAAGGAAGTCGCGTCACCGGACCGTCGCGGGGCGTCGTACAGCCGACAGCCCGGCGACGAAAGGAATCAGGCACGGCCGCGAGGTAGGGCGCGGACGCGTGTCTGTATCTGCGAGTCTGGGGTTTGCTTAAGGGGCGAGAGAGCGAATGGCGACAAAAGCCAGCGAAACGACCGAGACGACGGAAAGCCGCGAGGAAACGGGCGACC
>JAUVQB010000160.1 GCA_030598385.1 Alphaproteobacteria bacterium
CGTGCTGCGAGACGAGGGAGATCGCCTCGGAGGTGATCCGGGCACGCGGCGGCGCGGCATTCATCACGAAGATGAGCGGCTTGCCCAAGTGCATCACCAGCTTCACCGTGGTGCCGATCGACCTGAGGTCATGCGGGCTCGGGCGGGTCGGGATGACAACCAGATCGGCGAGGCCGATGAGATTGCCGACCCGCGTGGTCAGCGCCGCCGGTGTATCGATGATCAACAGCGCCATGCCGTGGGTGCGCAGGCGTTCGATGGCATCGGGCAAGTCGTCGAGCCTTGCCTGAACGAAACTGGGCGCGGCGGCGGCCCGCAGGTTCCACCAATCTGCGAGGCTGCCTTGGGGATCGGAATCGATCAAGGCGACCGGACCGGCGCCACTCAGCTCTGCCTGCACGGCGAGGTGGCCGGCGAGGGTGGTCTTGCCGGAACCTCCTTTGCGCGACGCGAGGACAACGATCCGCATGACTGCTTGATGACTCCTTGACCTTTCCTGCCCCTCACGCTTGGAGGATGGCGGCTACACAATCTCTTCAAAGGGAACAAGCAAGATCTGGCCGAACGACCCTGATATTACTAGATATACATATGAGCGACTAGGTGCCTACCATATAGAGTAGAAAATAAAATGTCCAAGCCCAAGTATTGGGGGTCTCGAGGGCGCCTGAATTCTCGCCCCGGTGCGCGAATCGGGGGGTTATTCGCCCGAGTCGCCGGCGCCGCGCGGCGTTAGGGCCAGTGCGACTTTCTGGCCCGGATGACGCTCCACGCGGCCGGCCAACTCCAATTCCAGTAGGACCTGCTGGAGCAGCGGCAGGGCCAGTCCGCTGGCCCGCGCCAGTTCGTCCACCGTCACGGGGGTCGGCCCCAGGAGCGCCTCGACGGCCGTGCGCGCGGCCTCGGATTCCGCTTCGTCGGGAAGCGGCAGCCCCGCTGGCCGGTCCCCCGAGATGGGCGGCGCGGCCGGTTCGCGGAGCGGCGAGGCCAGCATGCGGCTGAGGACCTCGACCACGTCCTCGGCGCTTTCCACCAGTCCCGCCCCGTCGCGCAGCAGCCTGTTGCAGCCTCGGGCCCGGGGATCCAAGGGCGAACCGGGCACGGCGAAGACCTCGCGGCCCTGTTCGAGGGCGAAACGCGCCGTGATCAGCGAACCCGAGCGCAGGGTGGCCTCGACCACAACCACGCCCAGGGCCAGCCCGGATATCAGGCGATTGCGCCGGGGGAAATGGCGCGATTGCGGAACGGTGCCCGGCGGCATCTCGGAGATGACCAGCCCGCGCGCCACGATATCGTCGTAGAGGGCGCGGTTTTCCTCCGGGTAGACCACGTCGATGCCGCCGGCGACGACCGCGATGGTGCCGGTCTCCAAGGCGCCCTGATGGGCCGCCGCGTCGATGCCGCGGGCCAGGCCGGAGGCCACGATGAAACCGGCGCCGCCGAGATCCGCGGCGATCTGCCGGGCCAGGCGCCGGCCGTTGGCCGAGGCGTTGCGGGCGCCGACCACGGCGACGGTCGGCTGGTCCGACAGGTGCCGATGGCCCAGCAGGCTGACCGCCGGCGGCGCGTCCTCGACTTCGGCCTGACGGGGCGGGTAGCCCGCTTCTCCCAGCACCAGGAGTTCCGCGCCATGAGCTTGCAGCGCCGCGACCTCATCCTCGGCGGCGCCGGCCGGAGAGATTCGGATCGGGCGCTTGCGCCCGCCGCGCCGGGCCAGCTCCGGCAGCGCCGCGAGCGCCGCCGTGCCGCTGCCGTATCTCTCCAGCAACCGGCGAAAGGTGATGGGACCGACGTTTTCCGAGCGGGCGAGGCGCAGCCGTGCCAGCTTCTCCGACGCCGGCAGGACCTGGGGAGCGTTACCGGTGACCATGACCGTCATTATCGATTGATATGGCCCCGATGGTAAACGCGTTTTGCTTGTGCCCGGGCCGCGGGCTATTCCTTGCGGCCGATCTTGGGTTCCTGGCCGCGGACCAGCCGGCCGATGTTTTGCCAATGGCGTATCCAAACCAGCACCGCCAGGATCGCGCACATCTCGGCAAGCTGCAGGTCTTCGCGGATGAGCCAGGCAAAGAGCGGCGAGAGCGCCGTAGCCGCGAGCCCCGAGGCCGAGGAGATGCGCACCACGACGGCGACCAGCAGCCAAGCCGCGCAGACGGCGAGGCCGACCGGCCAGGCGAGCGCCAGGAACACGCCGAAGGTGGTGGCCACGCCCTTGCCGCCGCGAAACTTGAGCCAAATCGGGAAGAGGTGGCCGAGGACGGCGCCCAAGGCCGCCATGAGGGCGGTATCGGGCCCATAGAGGGCGGCCATCAGGACCGCGGCGGCGCCCTTGCCGGCGTCCAGCAGCAGGGTAGCGGCGGCCAGGTCGCGGCGGCCTGTGCGCAGCACGTTGGTGGTGCCGATGCTGCCGGAGCCCAGGGTCCTGAGGTCGCCGAGGCCGGCGAGATGCGTTACCACCAGGCCGAAGGGCACCGAGCCGAGCAGATAGCCGCCGGCGAGGGCGGCTAACAGGTAAGGGGCGGCGTGTTCCCAGGAAATCGGATCGGGCATGGACGCGTCACGCCCCAGCTTGATCGTCGTCCTGACGGTCGGCCTGATAGATGGTGCGCCCATCGACGATCGTGCGCAGCACCTGGCCTTGGACCGGATGGTCGTCGAACGGAGAGTTCTTGGACTTGCTCAGGAAGCCGTCCGGATCGAGGCGCCCGGGCCGCTCCAGGTCGAACAGCACCAAATCGGCCGCCGAGCCCTCGGCCAGGCGGCCGGCGGCGAGCCCGCAGATCTCGGCCGGCCGGCAGGTGAGGCAGGCGAGCAGGTCGAGCAGCGCCATCTCGCCCTTGTGGGCCAGCTCCAAGGAGAGCGGCAAGAGGCTCTCCAGGCCGACGATGCCGAAATCCGCCAGCTCGAACGGCAGGCGCTTGGAATCCTGGTCGTGGGGGCTGTGGTCGCTGGCTATGCTGTCGATGGTGCCGTCGGCGACGGCTTCGGCGACGGCCCGCCGGTCGTCCTCGCTGCGCAGCGGCGGCGAGACCTTGGCGAAGGTCCGGTAGTCGCCCACGGCGTTCTCGTTGAGGGTGAAGTAGTGGGGCGCGGTGTCGCAGGTGACGCGCAGGCCGCGGGCCTTGGCGTCGGCGAGGCGCGCGATGGCGGCCTGGGTCGAGATATTGGCGGCGTGATAGCGCCCGCCGGTGAGCTCCACCAGGCGCAGGTCGCGCTCCACCATCATCACCTCGGCGGCGGCCGGACTGCCGGCGAGCCCGAGCCGGGTCGCCAACTGGCCTTCGTTCATGACGCCTCGAGCGAGGGCGGGCTCCTGCGGCTGCTGGGCGATCATCAGATCGAAGGTGCGGGCGTAAGAGAGCGCGCGGCGCATGACATTGACGTCGGCCACCGCCCGGAGCCCGTCGGTGAAGGCCACCGCGCCGTATTCGGCGAGCAGGCCGAGTTCCGTCAGCTCCTTGCCCTCGGCCCGCCGGGTCACGCTGCCGTAAGTGAAGACCTTCACCAGCTTCACTTCCCGGGCACGGCGCGCGACGAACTCGACCCCGGCCACGTCGTCGACAACCGGATCCGTGTTGGGCAGCGCCACCAGGGTGGTGACGCCGCCGGCCGCCGCCGCCCGCGACGCCGTGGCGATGGTCTCCTTGTGCTCCTCGCCGGGCTCGCGCAACTGGACGCGCATGTCGACCAGGCCGGGGGCGAGGCAATGACCCTCGCAGTCGACGACGCTGAAGCCCTCCGGCACGCCGTCGGCGAGCACCTCGGGCCCGAGCGCGACGATTCGCGGGCCCTCTGTGATGAGCGCGCCGCGGCCGTCCAGGCCACTTGCCGGATCGAGGAGGCGTGCATTCACGTAGGCGACCCGTTCGCTCGCCTTGGCCTCTACTTTGACCGCTGGCGGCGCCGGTTTCACGGGGCCTCTCCCGCGCCGCCGCCACTGCCCCTGTGCCAATCGCGGGTCAGGGTTTCCAGACATGCCATGCGGACCGCGACGCCCATCTCCACCTGTTCGCGAATGACCGAGCGGTCGATATCGTCGGCGACCTCGCTGTCGATCTCGACGCCCCGGTTCATCGGCCCGGGATGCATGATGAGGGCATCGGGCTTGGCCGCCGTCAGCTTGTCCCGGTCGAGGCCGAAGAAGTGGAAATATTCGCGGATGGAGGGCACGAAGCTGCCCTGCATGCGCTCGGTCTGGAGACGCAGCATCATCACGATGTCGCAGCCTTCGAGGCCGCGGCGCATGTCGAAGAAGGATTCGACCCCGAGCCGCTCGACCTCGGTCGGCAGCAGGGTCGGCGGGGCGATGACGCGCACCCGCGCGCCCATGGTGTTCAGCAGGTGGATGTTGGAGCGGGCCACGCGGCTGTGCAGGATGTCGCCGCAGATGGCGACCGTCAGGCCGGCCAGGCGGCCGCGCCGGCGGCGGATGGTGAGCGCGTCGAGCAGCGCCTGGGTCGGGTGCTCGTGGCTGCCGTCGCCGGCGTTGATGACGGCGCAGTTGACCTTTTCGCTCAACAGCTTGGAGGCGCCGGAGTTCGGGTGGCGGACGACCAGCACGTCCGGGTGCATGGCGTTCAAGGTCATGGCCGTGTCGATCAGGGTCTCGCCCTTCTTGATCGACGACCAGGCGACCGACATGTTGATGACGTCGGCGC
>JAUVQB010000256.1 GCA_030598385.1 Alphaproteobacteria bacterium
ATGCGGGGCATCGGAAGGGTCGGGCGACGCGGTCCGAAAGCTCTGAAATGACGCAAGTTCTGTCGCCCCTGGGACGCGTCGGAGGGCGTCAGCAAGCCTTGGAGATGCCCCACATCGCCCCCGCATCGCCGGCGCCTTGCTTCCTACCCGACGCGACCCAGGGGCGATCCCTATGGGTCATTATCATCAAGATTTGGTATGAGCCCCGGCAGGCCGGCCTCGAACGAAAAAATTTCCGCTAGGCCCGCACCGGCCCTTTCGAAATCCGACCCCGGCGCGTATAGCACCGCGGGTGACGAAAGGGTGCCGGCGGGAGCCCGCCCGGATTCCTGCCCGGGATCAAGCAAACATTCGGGAGCAAGGATGTATGAGTGAGGCGGACATCATCGACGGCAAGGCCTTCGCCGCGGGCTTGCGCGGCCGCATCGGCGAGGCGGTGAGGGGCCTGGAGGCCAACCACGGCCTGACCCCCGGCCTCGCGGTGGTGCTGGTGGGCGAGAACCCGGCAAGCGAAGTTTACGTCCGCAACAAGGCTAAACAGACCCGCGAGACCGGCATGGCCTCCTTCGAGCACAAGCTCGCCATCGAGACCAGCCAGGACGAGCTGCTTGCCCTGATCCGCCAGATGAACGAAGACCCGGCCGTGCACGGCATCCTGGTGCAACTGCCCCTGCCCGACCAGATCGACGCCCAAGCCGTGCTCGACGCCGTCGACCCGGCGAAGGACGTGGACGGCTTCCACGTCATCAACGCGGGCCGGCTCATGACCGGGGCCGGCGACCCGCTCGTCCCCTGCACGCCGCTCGGCTGCACCATGCTGCTGAAGGACCGGCTGGGCGAATTGAAAGGCCTGAACGCCGTCATCGTCGGCCGCTCCAATATCGTCGGCAAGCCGATGGCGATGCTGTTGCTGGCCGAGCACTGCACCGTCACCGTCGCCCACTCGCGCACCCGGGACCTGCCGGGCCTGTGCCGCACCGCCGATATCCTGGTAGCCGCCGTCGGCCGGGCGGAGATGGTCCGCGGCGACTGGGTGAAGCCGGGCGCCACGGTGATCGACGTCGGCATCAACCGGATCGACGCGGGCGAGGGCAAGACCCGCCTGGTCGGCGATGTCGCTTTCGAGGAAGCGGCCAGGGTCGCCGGCGCCATCACGCCGGTGCCGGGCGGCGTCGGGCCGATGACCATCGCCTGCCTGCTCGCCAACACGGTGACCGCCGCCTGCCGACAGGCCGGCATCGCGCCGCCGGAGGTCTAGGGCCTCGGCATTTCTGTGTCGCGGTTCCAGCCGGGCGCTTCGCGCGGGCTGGCGCAGAGACCTATCAACAAAAAATGGGCCGCCGCCGGGCTCGCGTTATGGCCTCGGCAGGGCGAGGCGGATCACGCCCTTGATCCGGTGGCTCGGGTCGGCCGGCTTGCCCTTGCGCAGGATGACGAGGCGGCCCTCGCGGGCCAGGTGCAGGGCCTGCTCCCGCGCCGCCTGCAGATAGCGGCGCCAGGGGTCGGGCGGATCGCTCGGCTTCGCCCGCCCCGCGGCGAAGGCGCGGGCGACCTCCTCCGGCGTAACCGATTTGCCAGGCGGGTGTTCGGCCAAATGGCCGAGGATCGCCGCGGCCAGCGGATCGTCCTTCCGCGAAGCGGCACCCGTCGCCTTTTCGCCGTCTGCATTCATGTGAGGAGCTTAGAGGGGTTTCGACCGACTTGAAACGGCCTCCGCGCGGAGGCTGGACGCCTCCCGGCCGGGCTGCCATGATTCTCGTCATGGACACCGGTCTGAACGCGCTGTTCGCCGCCACGCTGCTGTTCGTCGGGGGTCATTTCCTGCTCTCCGGCGACCCCTTGCGGTCGCGGCTGGTGGATATCCTGGGCGACACCCTGTTCCGCGGCTTCTACAGCCTCGCGATGCTGGCCGCCTTCGCCGCCATGCTGGCCGCTTACGGCGCCGCGCCGCGGTCCCCGATCTGGAGCCCGCCGCCGGCCTTCAACCTGGTGCCGCTCCTGATCATGCCGGTCGCGGCGATTCTCCTGGTCTCGGCCCTGACGACGCCGAATCCGACCATGGTCGGCGGCGAGAAGGTGCTCGACGGCCGGCCCGAGAGCGCCGCCGTCGGCATCCTGACGGTGACCCGCCATCCCTTCCTCTGGGCCACCACGCTGTGGGCGGCGTCCCACCTTTTCGTGCGTGGCGATGCCGCCAGCGTGATTCTTCTGGCAGGCATCCTGGTGCTGTCGCTGGGCGGCATGGTGCACATCGACAGGCGCCGCGAGGCCGCGCTCGGCAGCGATTGGGGGCCGGTCGCGCTGACCACCAGCCGGCTGCCCTTCCAGGCGATTCTCCAGGGCCGCTGCAAGCTCGATCTGGCCGGCATCGGCTGGAAGCGCCTGCTCGGCGGCCTGGCGCTCTACGCCGTCCTCCTGACGGCCCACGGCTGGCTCCTCGGCGTGCCGCTGCTGTAGATCAACCAAACAGTAAAAAGATCAATGGTGACAGACGCTTACCGCGGCTTCAGGAATTAAGATCAATCTCTTGATCTTAATTTCATAGCTCGCCTATCTATTTTCCCCGCGCCGCCCCAGCAGCCGGAGGCGCAGCGCGTTCAGGCGGATGAAGCCCTCGGCGTCGCGCTGGTCGTAGACCGCGTCGTCCTCGAAGGTGACGTGCTCCATGGAATAGAGGCTGTCTGGCGAGCGGCGGCCGAGGACGATCACGTTGCCCTTGTAGAGCTTCAGGCGCACCTGGCCGTTCACCCGCTCCTGGCTCTTGTCGATCAGCGCCTGCAGCATCTCGCGCTCGGGCGAGAACCAGAAGCCGTTGTAGATCAGCTCCGCGTAGCGCGGCATGACCTCGTCCTTGAGGTGCGCCGCGCCGCGGTCGAGGGTGATCGATTCGATCGCCCGGTGGGCCGCCAGCAGCACCGTGCCGCCCGGCGTCTCGTAGATGCCGCGGCTCTTCATGCCGACGAAGCGGTTTTCCACCAGATCGAGCCGGCCGATGCCGTTGGCCCCGCCCAGTTCGTTGAGCCGGGTCAGGAGCGCCGCGGGGGAGAGCCGCTCGCCGTCGACCGCCACCGCGTCGCCGCGCTCGAAGTCGATCTCCACCTCGCGAGGCTTGTCGGGTGCCGCCTCGGGCGCCACCGAGCGTGAGAAGACGTACTCCTCGGGCGCGACCCAGGGGTCCTCCAGCATCTTGCCCTCGGCCGAGATGTGCAGCAGGTTGGCGTCCACCGAGAAAGGCGCCTCGCCGCGCTTGTCCTTGGCGATCGGGATCTGGTGCCGCTCGGCGAACTCGATCAGCTTGCTCCGGCTGGTCAGATCCCACTCGCGCCACGGCGAGATCACCTTGATGTCCGGGTCGAGGGCGTAATAGGAGAGCTCGAAG
>JAUVQB010000119.1 GCA_030598385.1 Alphaproteobacteria bacterium
ATCCTGCTGGCGGCGTCACTGCTGCTGAACGTCTTCTTCGCCGTCGGGGTGATCTACTCCAAGATGACGGCCGAGCGGCTGCGCGACGAGCCCGCCGCGCGCTTCGACTTCGTGGTGGACGAACTGGGCCTCAGCGAGGCCGAGCGCGGGCGGCTCATGGCGCTGCGCGAGACGGCTTTGGCGCGCCGCGACGAGATGCGCCGCGAGGGGCGGCATCTGCGCGAGGCGCTGCTCAAGGAAATCGCCAAGCCGGACTTCGATCAGGCGCGGGTCGAGGAATTGCTGCGCCAACGCTCCGTCCTCTTCGTCACCTTTCTGGGTGGCGTGATGGCGGAAACCCATGACTTCCTCGCCAGCCTGGAGCCGGAAAGAAAGCGCGAATTCATGGCCATGATGAAGCGCGAGCACCGGTTCCTCTGGCGCCTCATGCGCGAACCCAGACGCGATCGGCAGGCCGAGCCTTGAGGTATAGACGGACCGCCCAAGCGACAACGACCGGGCCGCCAACACCCGGCGTTGACGCACCCAGCGGCTCACCCTAGGGTCCGGCCGCATGTTCGGACCGCAGGAAAATCGCCCGGTTTCTCCAGAAGAACGCGCCCTCGCCCGAGAGGCCCGCGCCTGGCCCTTCGTCGAGGCGCGCAAGCTGGTCGACCGCCTCGCCGGCGCGGCGCCCGAGAAGGGCTACGTCCTGTTCCAGACCGGCTATGGCCCCTCCGGCCTGCCCCACATCGGCACCTTCGGCGAGGTGGTGCGCACCACCATGGTGCGCCAGGCCTTCCGGCGCCTCTCGGACGTGCCGACCCGGCTGTTCTGCTTTTCCGACGACATGGACGGCCTGCGCAAGGTGCCGGACAACATCCCGAATAAGGAGCTGGTGGCCGCCCACCTGGGCAAGCCGCTGACCCGCATCCCCGATCCCTTCGGCACCCACGAGAGCTTCGGCGCCCACAACAATGCC
The DNA here is from genome assembly GCA_030598385.1 of Alphaproteobacteria bacterium. Lineage (GTDB taxonomy): Bacteria > Pseudomonadota > Alphaproteobacteria > Kiloniellales > JAKSDN01 > CALJXB01. The sequence continues at coordinate 962 of JAUVQB010000119.1, forward strand.
CGCCTCCGGTCGTTTCTCGATACCTTCGGCTTCGACTACGAGTTCAAGTCCTCGACCGAGCTCTACGCCTCCGGCGCCTTCGACCAGGCGCTCCTGCAAGTGCTCGCCTGTTACGACGAGATCATGGCCATCATGCTGCCGACCCTGGGGCCGGAACGCCGCGCGACCTACAGCCCCTTCCTGCCGGTCTGCCCGTCGAGCGGGCGCGTGCTGCAAGTGCCGGTGGTCGAGCGCGACGAAGCGGCCGGCACCATCGTCTACCGGGACGAGGGCGGCGCGCGGGTCGAGGTGCCGGTCACCGGCGGCCACTGCAAGCTGCAATGGAAGCCCGACTGGGCCATGCGCTGGTACGCGCTCGGGGTCGACTACGAGATGTCCGGCAAGGACCTGATCGAGTCCGTCAAGGCCGGCAACCGGATCGTCAAGGTGCTGGGTGGCCGCCCGCCCGAGGGCTTCAACTACGAGCTGTTCCTCGACGAGGCGGGCGAGAAGATCTCCAAGTCCCGGGGCAACGGCCTGACGGTCGAGGAGTGGCTGGCCTACGCGCCGCCGGAAAGCCTGGCCCTCTTCATGTACCACAAGCCGCGCGCGGCCAAGCGCCTCTATTTCGACGTCATCCCGAGGGCGGTCGACGACTATCTGGCGTTCCTCGAGCGCTACAACCAAGGGGCGAATTCGGCCGGCGACATGGAAAGCCCGGCCTGGCACATTCACGACGGGGCGCCGCCGGACGAGGGCTCGCCGCTGGCCTTCGCCCTGCTGCTCAATTTGGCGAGCGTGTGCAACAGCGAGGACCCCGCCGTGCTCTGGGGCTTCATCTCGCGCTACGCCGCGGGCGCCAGCCCCGAAAGCGAGCCGCTGCTGGCCCGCCTGATCGATCACGCGATCGCCTACTACCGGGATTTCGTGAAGCCGGCCAAGCGCTACCGCGGGCCGGACGAGGTGGAACGCGCCGCCCTCGAGGACCTGCTCGGCGAGCTCAAGGCCCTGCCGGACGAGGCCGGCGGCGAGGCCATCCAGACCCAGGTCTACGAGGTCGGCAAGCGCCACCCGCTGCCGGACCTCAGGTCCTGGTTCCGGGCGCTCTACGAGATCCTGCTGGGCCAGAGCCAGGGCCCGCGCATGGGCTCCTTCATCGCCCTCTACGGCCTCGCCGAGACCATCCAGCTCATCGAGCGGGCGCTCGCCGGCGAGGACTTGAGCGCGGCGTAATGGCCCCAACATCATGGTCATGAGCTGGACCGAAGGCGATTCCGCCCACTTCATCGACGAGGGCAAATACTTCGTGCCCGAGCGCGAGGCGCAGATCGCGACCATCTGCGCCGCGGTTCCGCCGCTTGCGGGCGCGGGCCACATCGTCGAGCTGTGCAGCGGCGAGGGCCTGCTCACCCGGGCGCTGCTGGAGCGTTTCCCCGAGGCGACCCTGCACGCCTTCGACGGCTCGCCCAAGATGCTGGAGGCGACCCGGCGCACTGCGGGCGACCTGGCGGCGCGATTGGAAACCCAGCGATTCGATCTGGCGGCGGGAGACTGGCGGGCGCTAGGCTTCGAGGCCCACGCCGTCGCCTCCTCCCTCGCCGTCCACCACCTGGACGGGGTCGGCAAGCGGGCGCTGTTCCAAGACATCTTCGCCATGCTGGCACCCGGCGGGGTCTTCGTGCTGGCCGACCTGGTGGAGCCGGCGCGAGAGGGGGGCGAGGTCATCGCGGCCGAGGCCTGGGACGAGGCGGTGAAGGCGCGCGCCCTTCAGCTCGACGGCGACCTCAAGGCCTTCGAGCGATTCCAGGCCGAGAGCTGGAACTACTACAGCGACCCGGAGCCGGACCCGGTCGACCAGCCCTCGCCGCTGTTCGACATGCTGAAGTGGCTGGAGCAGGCGGGCTTCGCCGGCATCGACGTCCACTACCTGAAGGCCGGCCACGCGATCCTGAGCGGGATGAGGGCTTAGCGCCCGACGGCCTGCCTCACGGTTCTTCGGCGTCGAGAATCTCCGTGCGGCCGGTTTCCCGCGTCGTCTTCCACAATCCGCGGGTATCGATCCGGCTTACTCGCCTAGAGGTCCCAGACCTTTTCTAGCGCCTTGGCGTAGCGGCCGCCGACGATGCCCCTGACCTCCCGCAAAGAGAGCCGCGAGCGGATGCGCCGCGCCTCGGCGAGGGCCGCGACCGCCTCTTCGTGGCGATTGCCCGTCACCAGCAAGGCCGCCAGAACGACCCGCGGGTTGTGCAGCTTGTCGTCGCGGCGGCAGGCGACGCGGGCCTGCTCGATGGCCTCGTCGAGACGCCCGACGAAGCCGAGGGCGAGGGCGTAGATTCCCATCCAGACCGCGAGCCGGTTGTCGCGCGGGCTTATGCGAAGGCCGTGTTCGAGCGTCGCGATCGCGCGTTCGGGTTGGCGGGTGGTGAGTTGAGCGGCGCCGAGGGCGACCCAGGCCTGGGCGTTGCTCGGGTCCCGGTCGATGGCGCGCTCGAGAATTTCGATGCCCCGGGTCGTGTGGCCCAGATCGGACAGCGCGCAGCCCGCAAAGCCGAGCACCTCGGAGCTGTCGCTGTCGAGGGCGAGCGCCCGGTCCGCCTCCGCCAGGGCTTCGTCGGGCTCGGTGACATGGCCGATCATGTGGCCGATGGCCAGGAGCAGCGACAGGGCGGCGTGGGCCGGCGCGAAATCGGGGTCGAGGGCGATCGCCTTGCGGAAAAGCTCGGCGCCCTCGGCGAAGGTTCGCTCGTGCCAGCCTTTCAGCGAGAGTACGCTGCTGGCCTGCACATAGTAGTTCCAGGCGCCCAAGTCGGATGGCGGCCGCCGCCGAATCAGCTCGAGCTCGGCGCGGGTCAGCTCCGGCTCGAGGCGGGTGACGATCGCGGTGGTGATCTCGTCCTGGACGTCGATGAGGTCGGCCGCCGCGCGCTCGAAGCGCTCGGCCCAAACGTGATTGCCAGTCTCGGCCTCGATTAGCTGAACCGTAACGCGCAGACGGTCGCCGACAGGGCGCAGGCTGCCTTCGACCACATAGCGCACGCCCAGCTCCCGGCCGACCTGGCGGATATCGCGCTGCTGGCCCTTGTAGGAAAAGCTGGAGTTGCGGGCGATGACGAAGAAGCTCGGGATCCGCGCCAGCAGCGTGATGATGTCCTCGGTGATACCGTCGGCGAGATACTCGTAATCCCGACTGTCGGACATGTTGTCGAGGGGCAAGACCGCGATCGACGCCTTATCGGGAATCGGCCTTGGTTCGTTCACATCGATGGTATCGCCCGTCGCCGCTGTGCCATCCGGGTTCCACTGCCAGACTTGCACGGGCCGGGCGATGTTCTTGACTTCCCGCTCGCCCAGGTCCTCGAACGGCAAGTCGGTGCGATCGCGCAGTTCCTCATAGACCTTGCCGGAAACGCAAATCCCGCCGGGCTTGGCCAAGCCCTCGAGCCGCGCCGCGATGTTGACGCCATCCCCGTAGATGTCCGCGCCGTCGACGATGATGTCTCCCAGGTTGATGCCGATCCTGAGCGTGATGCGCCGGTCTTCCGGCACCTCGGCCTCGTGCCCTATCAGGGCCTTTTGAATCTCGATCGCACAGTCTACGGCCTCGACGACGCTCGGGAACTCGGCCAGCATCCCGTCGCCCATGAGCTTCACGATGCGCCCCTTGCGGTCGGTGATTCTCGGCTGCACCAGCTCACTGCGGAGAGACTTCAGACGCTCGACCGTACCCCTCTGATCCGCACCCATGAGGCGCGAATAGCCGACCACGTCGGCGGCAAGAATGGCGGCAAGGCGGCGCTGCACGGGGACTTTACCTCGACAGGAAAATTAGCGGATCACCGTGGCGAAATCTATTGGCCAGCGCAATGCCGGAATGGCCTACGACCCCGCCTCGAACGCCGAGACCTGCGAGAGCTTCTGACGATCGACCCCCTGAGGTTCGATCGCCGTCACGACGCTATTTGGCCAGTCCAGACGGCTCGGCAGCTACGTCTGCGACCAGAGTGTATTCCCGCGGCTAGGGCCGGCAGCGCAACCGCCCCCGTGGCAACCGGCCACCGCCGGCGTTTCGTCCGGGCCGGCGTCCGAGCACGGCGGCTGTTGATCCTTGATCGGACATGCTTCAGTCGGCGATGCTGGCGGGATATTCGCCCCGCCCCCGCGCACTTTCATCTCCACGAGATGGCTTCATTCGTATGTGCCACGGATCGGATAGTTATTGGCAGGATCGCGGATGAACTTGAGACCCGAGACGCAAACCTCGAGGTCAGGCCGTGAAAAAGGGGCATTGGAGATGTCGGTTACCTGTAGCTTGCCGTCTTGATTGATCACGAAGATGCCGGGTTCCGCAAACGGCCTGTCGGTTTCCTGGGGACGTGGGTGGGAGATATAGAGGCCGAGCTTTTTCATGTCCGCAATGGACAGGTCATACCCGACTGGCAAAGTCATGCTGTTTTCTTCAACCTGAGCCTCGGCTTTGGCCTGCGGGTCGGCGGAGGCCACCAGCAGATCGACACCGATGTCAAAGAACCGCTGCTTCAGTGCCTCCAATTTCTCCAAGTACC
>JAUVQB010000337.1 GCA_030598385.1 Alphaproteobacteria bacterium
CATGCGCGGCCGCGGGGTCTACGCCGAGCTGTTGGAAAAGCGCTTCCGCCAGGCCTGCAAGAAGACCGGCCTCGACCGCGGCGAATGGGCGCTCGACGAAAGCCGCTTCCGGCATCCGGCCGCCAAGCAGAATCCGGCCCAAATGACGCTATTCTAAGAAAACACGGTTAGCCAGTCAGGCGACCCGCACGACGGCCGACATGCCCGCCTGCATATGTTCCAGCACATGGCAGTGGAATAGCCAATCGCCGGGATTGTCGGCGACGAAGGCAACCTCCACCCGATCCTCGGCCGCGAGCAGCACCGTATCCAGCCAGGGATTGCCGGCAACCGGATTGCCGTTGCGCGTCAGCAGGCGGAAGGAATGGCCGTGCAGGTGCATGGGATGGGGGAAGGCCGTCTCGTTGCGGATCGAGAGAACCTGCGTCCGTCCGAGTCGAAACGTGAACAGCGGTTCCATGACGTGGCCGTGCGCGGCGATGCCGTTCAGGGCCCAGACCTTGCCGCGGCCGGCAAGCTCCCCGATTTCCATGGTTTGACCGTCCAGGATCGCCGAGCGCATGCCACCCATGGCGCCGCCGGCCAGCACGATGTCGTGGCGCTGGGCCTCCGCCAGGTTCGGCTCCGCAATCGGGTTCGGCGCGAGCGCCACGGCGGCGTCGAGCGGCGAATTGCGAAGCGGTGCGGCTTGGTCATAAACCAAGTCCAGGTAGCGGTAGCTCCGGCGCGGATAGAATTCGTCCATCACCGGGTAACGGCCCCCTGGTTCGCCCTGCATATCCAGGATCACATCGACCCGGCCCGCCGGCGGGACGACCAGGCGACCGTCTTCGGGCTCGTGAGGGGTTGCCGGCTGGCCGTCCAGGGCGATCACGAGAGGGCGGTGCCCCTCGAACCGCAAGGCGAAGATCCGGGCGTTGGCCGTGTTCACGATCCTCAGCCGCAGCCGCTCGCCGGCGCGCACGGCGAAGGCGGCGCTGTCCAGGCCGTTGAGCGTGGCGACGTTGCCGAGCCGTCCGTCGTGGCTCAAGTCATGCGGGTGATCGAAGGTCTCGCTGATGGCGGATTGTTCGGTCAGTCGCCAGTCGTCGATGACCCAAATGACATCCCGGTCGACCGCTGGCGGCTCAGGCTCCTCGACGACGAGCACGCCATAGAGGCCGCGCCCCTGCTGCTCGCTGCTGCGGACATGCGGGTGGTACCAGAAGGTTCCGGCATCGGGCACCTGAAACTCGTAGCGGAACGCCTCGCCGGGCTTAATCGCCGGCTGCGTCAGGTCGGGCACGCCGTCCATCGCATGGGGGATTCGAAGCCCGTGCCAATGGACCGTGGTTTCCTGCGGCAATTGGTTCTCGACCAGAACCCGCAAGCGGTCGCCCTGGCGCACACGGACCTCAGGGCCCGGAACGGCGCCGTTATAGCCCCAGACGCCCGTTTGCGGGCCGCCGTCGCCGAAGAAGCGAGCCGTGCCGGGGCGAGGTTCGAGGCGCAGCCAGTCGCCGGCGCGAGCCTGGCGAAGGGGTAAAGGCAAGGCTGCGCCGAGGGCGGCAGCGAGGCCCGAGCGCAGGACGCTTCGCCGACCGATCGGTTTCGAGGGCCTCATTGCCCAGATCACCCCTTGTCCGGCGGCGCGGACGGCACCACCACGGTGAAGGTGCCGGCCACGCTCAACCTGTTGCTCGCATCCTCGAGAACCACGGGATGCCATAGGTTTGGCGCAATGATAGGCTGCGCCACGCGCAAAGTACGCCGGTTGCGCTCGGGCGCTCAACCGCAATCCATCCGGCCATTCATCCCGGAGCGCTCCAATGGCCCCCGGTCGCCATTTGAACCGGGACCCATTGTCGGGGCTACTCATGAGGACGCTCTTATACCAAATCTTGATGATACTGACCCATAGGGATTGCCCCTGGGTCGTGTCGGGTAGGAAGCAAGGCGCAGGCGATGCGGGACATCTCCAAGGCTTGCTGACGCCCTCCGACGCGCCCCAGGGGCGACAGAAACTGCGTCATTTCAGATCTTTCGGACCGCGTCGCCCGACCCTTCCGATGCCCCGCATCGCTGCGGATCAGGCTCCTAGCCGAAAGATCTGAAATGACGTCCCTATGAGTCAGTATCATCAAGACTTGGTATTACTGCTGCGCCACGCGAAATCCAGCCGGGACGATCCGGGCCTGGAGGACCTCGGCCGGCCTCCGGCCTCGCGCGGCGAGCGGCGCCGAGGCGACAGCGGATACCCTTCGCCTGCTGCCCCTTACCTATTCCGGGCCTATTCCGGCACGCCGGCCGCGAGCAGGCCGCGCACGAAATGCTCGCGGTCGGCGGTTCGGCTGATCGGCAACACTTGCATCGCGAAGCTGCAGGTGATGTCGGGCTTGAGCCGGTGCACGCGCTCCAGCGCGGCGCGCGCCTCGTCGATCCGGCCCATGAGGCCGAGCACGCTCACCTCCGGCATGAAGGCCCAGAGCGCCGTGTTCGGCTGGCGCTGCGCCATGCGCGCATAATCGAGCGCCTCCTCGTAGCGTTCGAGCAGGATGAGGGCGATCGCCTTGCTGGCCTGAAACGCCCAAAGCAGAGGATCGCGCGGGCTGAGGCGCATGGCCTCGTCGTGGGACAGCACCGCCTCGCCGGGCCGGCCCGACATCCACAGCGAATGGGCGCGGCCGAAGTAGGCGCTGGCGTAATTCGGGTTGAGGGCGATCGCCCGGTTGCAGCGTTCGATCGCCTTGTCGTGCTCGCCCCTGGCGGTATGGACCCGGCCCAGCGCCAC
>JAUVQB010000450.1 GCA_030598385.1 Alphaproteobacteria bacterium
CAGCCCTGGGGCCGCACCAGCTTCATGCACACCCAGCATTCCGAGCCGCTCACCGTGCCCTTCGCCGAGGGGATCGCCGAAAAGGGCATCCGCGAGATGACCTGGAAGCTGCATCTGCCGGAGGCCGAGCACGCCGCCTGGGTCGGCCTGGTGAAGGCGGGATTCGGCGACTTCGACGCGCCGGTGCGCCTCCGCGACGGGCGCGAGGTCAAGCCGATCGACGTGCTGCAGGCGGTGATCGACCGCAACATGGCCGAGAACGCGGACAAGATCCCCGAGCAGGAGGCGCACGAGATTCACCTGGCGATCGGCCGCGGCACCGTCGGCGGCCGGCGAAGCGAGGCGCACTGCCGGGTCATGTCGCACCCGCACCCGCTCTACGAAGGCTATCTCGACGCCGGGACCAGCATGTGCATGTCGATCGGCGTCCAGCAGCTCATGTCCGGCACCCTCAAGCCGGGCGTCTGGGCGCCGGAGGAGTACTTCGATCCCGAGGCCTTTTTCGCTGAACTCAGGCGGCGTCACTTCGAGGTGGAACAGGACCTGCTGGCGCCTGGGGAGTCGTGAGGGGAGTCGTGGGGGGAGTCGTGAGGCCGGCCTCTACTCCGGCTTCGTGCGGCGATAGGGGAATGGCTCTTCGGCCTCCGCCATATAGGGCAAGGCCTCGTCGAAGATGGCGTAAGCCCGTTCGAGCAACGGCTCGGCCTCGGCCGTCTGGCCCTGGAGCAGGTGGAGTTCGGCCAGGTAGATGAGCATGACGGCCGCCTTCGTGTGCTCGGCCCCCAGCGCTTGTTCGTAGCCTTGCAGCGCCCGGCGGTAGACGGCCTCGGCTTCGTCGAAGCGACCCTGGGCAAGGTAGAAGCGGCCCAGGCGAATGACCGATTTCGCCAGCCGGGGGTCTTCCGGGTCCAGGGTCTTGCGGTAGATCTCCAGCGCGCGCCGGAACAGCGGCTCGGCCAGGCTCGCGCGGCCCTGGGCCTGATACGCCAAGGCCATGCCGCTCAGGATCGGCCCGAGTTTCGGATGCCGGGGGCCAAAGGCCTTTTCCTTGATCGCCAGCGCGCGGGCGTAAAGGGGCTCGGCCTCATCGACCGCGCCTTCGATTCTGAGAATGAAAGCGAGACCCTCGAGGCTTTGGGCCGCGGCCGGGTAGTCCGGCCCGAAGGCCGCGTCCTGGATCGCCAGGGCGCGCGCGAACAACGGCTTGGCGAGTGCGAATTCGCGCTGCGCCGTATGCAGCCGGGCCAGATTGGCAAGCACCGTCGCCACGTCCGGATGGCCGGGGCCGAGGGCCGCCTCGAGAATTTCGAGCGCCCGGGCAAAAAGCGGTTCCGCCTCGTCATAGCGTTTCTGGTGGCGGTAGAGGTCGGCCAGGTTGTTGAGGCTGTTCGCGACCTTGGCGTGGGCCGGGCCCAGGGCCGCTTCGCGAATGGCGAGAGCCTTGAGGAACAGGGCCTCGGCCTCGCTCTCGCGCCCTTCATCCTTATAGAACAGCGCCTGGTTGTTGAGACTGGTGGCGACGTCCGGATGGTCCGCTCCCAGGGCCGCCTCCTTGATGGCGCGCGCGCGTTCATAGAGCGGCTCGGCCGCGGCGCTGCGGCCCTGCGAGCGATAGAGCACCGCGAGATTGTTCAGGCTCTCGGCCACCTCCGGGTGGTTCGGACCGAAGGCGAACGACCGGATCGTCAGTGCGCGCTGGAACAAAGGCGCGGCCTCGTCGTAGCGGCCTTGCGCGTGATAGAGCGCGCCCAAGTCGTCGAGGCCGGCGGCGACCTGGGGGTGGTTCGCCCCCAAGGCCCGCTCGCCGATCTCGAGGGCCTCGAGCGTTAGCGGTTCGGCGTCGTCAAAGTGCCCGAGTCGGCGATGGAGGCCGGCCAGGTGGCCGAGGCTGGTGGC
>JAUVQB010000377.1 GCA_030598385.1 Alphaproteobacteria bacterium
CGTGGCCGGCCGGCTGGAGCGGGCCCTCGATCACGTGCTCGCGCAAACCGGCCGGAAACCTCATCTGATGGGCTATTGCATGGGCGGGCTCCTGGCCCTCGCCCTGGCCGTGCGGCGCGGTGAAGACTTGGGCGCGCTCGCGCTGCTCGCAACGCCCTGGGACTTTCACGCCGAACAGGCGGCCCAGGCGCGTCTGGTCGGCGACAGCCTGGCCACCCTGGCCCCGCTCATGGCCGTCCAGGGGGAGCTCCCCGTCGACGTCATCCAGGGCCTCTTCTCGAGCCTCGACCCGCTCCAGGTCATCAGAAAGTTCATCGCCTTCTCGTCGCTCGCGCCGGACAGTCCCGGCGCGCTTCGGTTCGTCGCCGTCGAGGACTGGCTGAACGACGGCGTAGCCTTGGCGGCCCCGGTGGCCCGCGAATGCCTTGGCGACTGGTACGGCGGGAATGTCACGGCCAAGGGAGACTGGCGGATCGGCGGCGAGGCCATCCTGCCGCAACGGGTCTCGCTCCCCAGTCTTTGTATCCTGCCGGATCAAGACCGCATCGTTCCACCCGCTTCGGCGGCGGCCCTGGCCGAGAACCTGCCTGGCGCCAAGGTATGCCGGCCGGCCGTCGGCCATGTCGGCATGATCGTGAGCGCGGTCGCTGAGCGGCGGGTCTGGCAACCGCTAGCCGACTGGCTGGCCGATCCGGCCCCCTAAGCCCGAAACCCAACCGTCTGCCGCCGGGCATCCCGGCCCCCCACGCATGCCTGCCACCGTCGCACCACCGTCGCACCACAGTCGCACCCTCGGCACGACCAATCCTTGCACCGGGGTTGCGCAAGTGCTTAAAAAGGGCCAGTTGTGTTGCAATGCAGCGAGACACTCGATCGCTCCGGCCGGGGCAGATGCCCGGTGTTTGCGCTGCAGCAGGTTCACCAAAAGCGGAGATGAGGGTCATGACCGATGTGGTAATCGCAAGCGCGGCGCGTACGCCCGTGGGCGCCTTCGGCGGGGGTTTGTCGTCTGTGCCGGCGAGCTATCTGGGCTCGGTGGCGATCAAGGAGGCGCTGAGGCGCGCGGAAGTCGACCCAGGCGAGGTCGACGAGGTCATTCTCGGTCAGATTCTGACCGCCGGGACCGGCCAAAATCCTGCCCGCCAGGCAGCCATGGACGCCGGCATCCCACACGAGAAGACGGCCTACCAGATCAATCAGCTCTGCGGCTCGGGCCTGCGCACGGTCGCCCTGGGTTCGCAAGCGGTCCAGCTCGGCGACTCTTCGATCGTGGTGGCCGGGGGCCAGGAGTCCATGAGCCAGTCGCCGCATGTGGCGCACTTGCGCAACGGCACCAAGATGGGCGACGTCAAGTTCGTCGACACCATGATCAAGGACGGGCTGTGGGATTATTTCAACGGCTACCACATGGGCGTTACCGCCGAGAACGTCGCCAACAAGTGGCAGATCACCCGCGACGAGCAGGACGCCTTCGCCGCCGCCTCGCAGAACAAGGCCGAGGCCGCGCAGGGCGAAGGCAAATTCAAGGACGAGATCGCCCCGGTTACCATCAAGACCCGCAAGGGGGAGGTGGTCGTCGATGTGGACGAGTATCCCAAGCCCGGCGTCACCGCCGAGGGCCTGGCCAAGCTGCGCCCGGCATTCGACCGCGAAAACGGCACCGTGACTGCCGGCAATGCCAGCGGCATCAATGACGGCGCGGCGGCGGTGGTGCTGATGCGTGCCGGGGAAGCGGAAAAGCGCGGCATCAACCCGCTGGCGCGGATCGTTTCCTGGGCGCATGCGGGTGTCGATCCGGCGATCATGGGTTCAGGCCCGATCCCGGCCTCGCGCGCGGCGCTGGAGAAAGCCGGATGGTCCACCGATGATCTCGATCTGATGGAGGCCAATGAAGCGTTCGCGGCACAGGCCTGCGCGGTGAACAAGGACCTCGGCTGGGACACGGACAAGGTCAATGTGAATGGCGGGGCCATCGCCATCGGCCACCCGATCGGCGCTTCCGGCGCACGGGTGCTCGTGACCCTGCTGCATGAAATGCAAAAGCGCGACGCGAAGAAGGGCCTGGCGACCCTGTGCATCGGCGGCGGCATGGGCGTAGCCATGTGCGTGGAGCGCGGCTAGACCCGCGTACTGCGCCAGAACAGGGCTGAATCCGTCCGCTCAGGGCCAGTTAGGGAGGTGAACGATGTCTCGAATAGCGGTGGTGACGGGTGGCACGCGCGGTATCGGCGCGGCCATCTCAAACGCCTTGAAGGAAACCGGATGCACGGTTGCCGCAATCTATGCCGGCAATGACGAAGCGGCGGCCAAATTCAAGGACGAAACTTCGATCGCCGTCTACAAGTGGGACGTCTCCGACACGAAAGCCTGCACCGATGGCCTCGCCAGCGTGGAAGCCGATTTGGGGCCGGTGGAAATTCTCGTCAACAATGCCGGTATCACCCGCGACGCCATGTTTCACCGC
>JAUVQB010000117.1 GCA_030598385.1 Alphaproteobacteria bacterium
CTCAAGCTGACCCGGTCCCGCGAGGCCAAGCTCGCCGGCGAGCTCGACCGCCTCGCGCAGTTCGTGGGCGCCGAGACCGTTCGCTGCGAGCACGGGGTCTTGCGGGCCGGGAACTAACCCCCTCCCGCATCACACCCGGGTCGGCGATAGGCTCCGGCGAAGTGTTGATCCATACGGTCTTGGGCCGGGTGTAGTCGTAGATCGCCTGGAAGCCGCTCTCCCGGCCGTAGCCGGAATCCTTGAAGCCGCCGAACTCGGCGATCGGGCTGACCACCCGGTAGGTGTTGATCCAGACGATGCCCGCGCGAGTCGCCTTGGCGACGCGGAGCGCGCGCGCGCCGTCGCGGGTGAAGATGCCGCAGGCGAGGCCGTACTTGGTGTCGTTGGCGAGCCGGACCACCTCCTCTTCGGTCTTGAAGCGCAGCACCGAGAGCACCGGGCCGAACAGCTCGGTGTCGACGATCCCGGTCTCCTGGGCCGGGCATTCGAGGATGGTGGGCTCGTAGTACCAGCCGGCGTTGAGGTGCGCCGGTTTCTTGCCGCCGTGGCGCAGCTTGGCGCCCTGGTCGATGGCCTTGGCGACCTCGGCCTCGATGCGGATCATCTGCCCCTCGGTCGCGAGCGGACCCATCTGGGTTTCCTCGGCCAGGGGATCGCCGATCCTGATGTTGGCGGTGCGCGCGACCAGATCGTCGAGGAAGCCGTCGGCGATGCCGTCCTGCAGATAGAGCCGCGAGCCGGCGACGCAAGACTGGCCGCTGGCGCCGAAGATGCCGGCCATCTGGCCATTGACGGCGCTCTCGAGGTCGGCGTCCTCGAACACTATGAAGGGCGACTTGCCGCCCAGCTCGAGGGAGACCTCGGCGAAATTCTCCGCTGAATTGCGCACGATGTGACGCGCCGTCTCCGGCCCGCCGGTGAAGCTGACCCGGGCGACCAGCGGGTGCGACGTGAGCGTCCGCCCGCAGGGTTCGCCGAAGCCGGTGACGATGTTCACGACGCCGGGCGGGAAGCCGGCCGCCTCGACCAGCTTGCCGAACTCCAGCATGGCGGCCGAGGCATGCTCCGAGGCCTTGAGGACCACCGTATTGCCGGCCGCCAGCGCCGGCCCCAGCTTCACCGCGACCAGGAAGAGCTGCGAGTTCCAGGGGACGATGGCGGCGACCACGCCGAGCGGCTCGCGGGTGGTGAAGACGCAAAGGTCCGGCTTGTCGATCGGCAGGGTCTCGCCGGTCACTTTGTCGGCCAGGCCGGCGTTGAAGTGGAAGAACTCGGCGATGTATTTCGCCTGCCAGCGGGTCTCCTTCAGCATCTTGCCGGTGTCGACGGTCTCGGTGCGGCCGAGCAACTCGGAGTTCTCGGCCAGCAAGTCGGCGAGCTTGCGGAGACTGCGCCCGCGCTCCGACGGGGTGGTCTTCGACCAGGGCCCCTCGAGGAAGGCCCGGTGGGCCGCTTCCACGGCGCGGTTCACGTCGGCCTCGCTGGCCTCCGGGATCTCCGCCCAGACGGCGCCCGTTGCCGGGTTCACGCTCTCGAAGGTCTTGCCGCCCTCGCCGTCGACCCATTCGCCGTCGATCAGCATTTGGTAACGCTTGCGCTCGCTCATGGCTCACCTCCCCCGGCTGGCGCGCCCGCATGATCTAGCGCGGGCCTCGCGCCCAAGGCATAAAGAGTTTCAGGATTGGAGTCAGCGAGTTTTTCCCGCAGTCTCTCGACGGAATGAGATTTAGGAGGAGACCGGAGCCATGACGGACGGCGAGCAAGTGACCGGCAAGCAAGTGATTGGCGGGCCCCTCGTGATCGGCGGAAGGCGGCTCACGCTGTCCAAGGCGATGCGTGCCGGGGATTTCGTCTTCGTGACCGGCCAGGTGCCGTTCCAGGACGGTGGGCCGATGACGACGGGCACCATCGAAGACCAAACCCGCGTCGCCATCGAGCAGATCAAGGAGATCCTCGGCGAGGCGGGCTGCACGCTCGCCGACGTGGTCAAGGCCATGGTCTGGCTGCGTGAGCGGGCGGACTTTCCCGGCTTCAACCAGGTCTACGGCGAATACTTCCCGGACGACCCGCCGGCCCGCTCCGCCGTGGTCAGCGAGCTTCTGGTCGACGTGCGCGTCGAGATCGAAGTTGTGTCTTACCAACCGCAGGGATGAACGCTTATACTCCGGCGCGAAATTTGATCGAGGTCGAATATGACTGAAATGCTCCGACGGGACGAACTCGTTGAACTCCTGAACAAACTGGGCAGCGAGGACGAGGGGGAGACGCTCGAGGCGGCGCGTCAGGCGCATGCCCGTATCGCCGCCGCAGGCGTGAGCTGGGAAGACCTGCTGGTGCCCGATGATGCGGCCGCTGAGAACAATGAACCGGCCGAGGAGCCGACCGAGGAACCGGCCGAGGAACCAGCCGAGGAACCAGCCGATGAGAGCGGCGAGACTGAAGACGGGGAGCTCGGGGTGGCGGAGGACGAGTCGCCCGCCGAGCGGACCGGCGCCGGAGGGACAGATCAAGACGCCGAATCCCTCGCGCTGATCGGCGAACTGCAGGCCAGGTCCGATATCTCGGCGGAGCTGCGGAGCGAGCTGGAAGACTACAAGACCGACATCGCCGAGGGCGAGTTCCTGGCGGCGGACCTCCGCTACCTGCGCGCCGTTCGCCAGCGGCTCAAGAAATAGGCGGGGCTCACGAGGCCGCCTCGGGGGACATCCCGGGGGACATCCCGGGGGACATGGTGTAGCACCAGGCCATACCCTTGAGCACGCTCTCGCCGGTCTGCCGGGTGATGGCGACCTTGAGCTGGGTGACCGGCTTGCTGGCGTGCACGCTCAAAACCTCCGCTTCGCCGGTGATGGTGTCGCCGATAAAGACCGGCGCGAGGAATTTGATGTCGTGACTGAGGAATACGGTGCCGGGGCCCGGCATGTCCATGGCGACGAGCGCGTTCAGGACGCCGGTCGTCAGCCCGCCTTGGACGACGAGGTTGCCGAACTTCGTTCCCGCCGCGAAGGCCTCGTCGAAATTCAGCGGGTTTTAGTCGCCGGTCATGTCGGCGTATTTCTCGACGTGCGCCGCCGTCGAGGAGAGGCTGCGGCTGGCTTTCTGCCCGACGCTCAAGTCCATTTGTAGGCTCCTTCTCTGATCGTGGCCGGCTTCGAGGCTTCGCCCGCAAGAAAGCTAACAGCCCCCGGGGAGACAGAGGCGATCAGGCCGGCCGCCCGGCCTCCGCCTCGGCCAGGACCCAGTCGAAGAACTTGCGGGCGAGCGGGGAGAGTTCCGCGTCGGCCGGCACCGCCAGGTAGACCGCCTGGCCGCGGCCCCGGCTGTCGGCGATCGGCCGCACCAGGTCGCCGCGCGCCAGCAGGCCGTCGACGATGCCGCTGAAACCGAGTGCCACGCCCTGGCCGTCGCAGGCCGCCTGAATCACGTTGGCGTAGCTGTCGAAGCCGAGGATATGGAGCGTAGCGGTCGGGGCGACCGCAGCGCCGCCGAGCCACCAGCGCCAGTCCTCGACCACATGCGGCGTGCCGTCCAGGTTCAAAAGCGTGTGGGCGACCAGGTCCTCGGACCGCGCGATGGGCGCCCCGGCCTCGAGGTATTTGGGGGCGCAGACCGGGAAGGACTCCACGTCGAACAGGTGCCGTGTCTTGAGGCCGCGCCATTTTCCGTCGCCGTACCTCAGGCCCACGTCGATGCCCTCGGCGGCCATGTCGACCGGCGCGTCGGAGACCACGACGCGGAGTTCGGCCCCGGGATGGGCGGCGCGGAACCGGGGCAGGCGCGGGGTGAGCCAGAAGGTGGCGATGGCGATGGTCGCGGTCACGGTGAGCCTGGACGGCCGGCGCCGGCGCTGCAGGGCGCTTGCCGTGTGGGCGATCTTGTCGAGGCTCTGGCGCACGACCGCCTCGAGCTCCTCGCCGGCCGGCGTCAGGTCGAGGGCGCGGTGGCGGCGGCGGAACAGGGCCACGCCCAGGTGGTCCTCCAGGTTGCGGATCTGCCGGCTGACCGCTTCGCGGCTGACGCCCAGCTCCTGGCCCGCCCGGGTGAAGCTGAGATGCCGCGCCGAGGCCTCGAAGGCGACCAGGGCGTTCAGCGGGGGCAGGCGCGAGCGCAGGCTTTGCATGAACTAATTGTTACGCTAAATCGAGTCTTTTTCAAGTTTACGCCGCAGCCAATGAGGCGCCATCTAGCAGGCAGACACTCGGTCGGTTCTGGGGGCGATTTGTGCCCGAATTTCCCCCGGATTTCCCCCCGATTTCCAAGGTCGGAGATAGGCCGGCTTGGAGTCTGCCGACCACTTGGCCTGAGGAGTTTGATGCGATGCGGTTCGATCTGGTTGTCAATTTGGAGCGCATGACGCCCGACGTGGACATGCGCGATGTGGCGCGGCACCTGACCGAGATGGTGCAGATGGCCGACGAGGGCGGCTTCGATATCGTCTGGGCCGCCGAGCACCACGCCCTGGAGATGACCATCGCGCCGGGGCCGTTCCAGCTGCTCGCCCACCTGGCGGCGCACACCACGCGCATCCGTCTCGGCACCGCCGTCGTGGTGGCGCCCTACTGGCACCCGATCAAGCTGGCCGGCGAGGCGGCGATGTTCGACCTGCTGTCCGGCGGCCGCCTCGAATTCGGCATCGGCAAGGGCGCCTACCAGCGCGAGTTCGACCGCATGAAGAACGGCCTGCACCAGAACCTCGGCGTGCCCATGATGCTGGAGATGCTGCCGGCGTTGAAGGCGCTGTGGCAGGGCGACTACGAGCACGACGGCGAATACTGGCAGTTCCCGGCCTCCACCTCGGCGCCCAAGCCATTGCAGAAGCCACATCCGCCGATTTGGATCGCCGCGCGCGACCCGGGCACCTTCAACGCGGCGGTGAAGGACGGCTACGGCGTCATGACCTGGGCGCTTACCCGGCCGTTCTCCGAGGTCGAGGCCTACATGCAGCGCTTCGAAGACGCGCTTGCCGCCGCCCCCGGCGTGGAGCGCCCGCGCTTCATGACCATGCGTCACACCGGCGTCTACGCGAAGCCGGAGGAGGCCGGGGTCTTCATCGAAGCTGTCCAGCGCCAGGGCCGGATGTTCGAGAACCTGTTCCGCAATCTGGCGCCGATCATCGATGGATTCCCGCAGGAGCCGGATCCCGCGCTGCTGACCAATCAGGCCGAATACGAGCCCGAGAATCTTTTGCAGAACCTCCTTCTCGGATCGCCCGAGGAGGTGACCGCCAAGCTGAAGGCCTACGAGGCGCTGGGCGTCGATCATTTCTGCTACAACGGCGCCTACGGCCTGCCCCTGGCCGAGCAGAAGCGGTCGCTGCGCCTCTTCATCGACGAGGTCCTGCCCGCCTTTCAGGCGCCGGCGATCAAGCCCGTCGCGGCCGAATGACCGCTCGGCAAGACAGTGCGGCCGCTTGCCTGGCGGCCGCGCCGACAAGAACGGCCCCCATGTCGAAGGGGAATGAAGCTTAAGATTGGCCTAGACAAAAAAATCGGGAGGACGGATCCATGCAGAAGTTCGAAAACCTTCAGAGGCAGCTCTCTGAGGGGCGTATCTCACGCCGTGATTTCATCCAGCGTGC
>JAUVQB010000099.1 GCA_030598385.1 Alphaproteobacteria bacterium
CTCAACGCGGCCTACGGCCTCGAAATGAAGTACGTGCCCTATAAGGGCGGCGGCAAGGTCGCCAAGCAACTGGCCGGCCAGCACGCCAATTCGACGGTGAACAACCCTTCGGAGCAGGAGGGCTTCTACGCCTCGGGCGATACCGTGCCTTTGGCGGCCTTCACGCTTGATCGTCTCGAGATGTTCCCCGATGCCCCGACGTTCAAGGAGCTGGGCCAGGACTTCGTCTACTACATGCAGCGCAGCGTGGTTGGTGCGCCCGGGATGAGCGACGAGGCCGCGGCCTACTATCGTGACCTGTTCCAGAAGGTATACGATTCCGAGGACTGGCAGACCTATCGCAAGAAGAAGAGCCTCTACGGCGACTTCCTCAGCGGTCAGCCGCTCATGGATTACTGGATGGACGAGCGCGAAATCCATAAAGCGATGCTGACGGAGATGGGCGCTCTATAAAGCTTGGAGACTGCCTTCAAAGTCATCTGAGCAGAGAGACGTCGGAACACCTTAGGGGCCGCCATCATGCGTCGCGCGGAAATCGTCACCGCCGTCCTGATGGCGGCCTTCTCCATCTATCTCATGTGGAAGAGCGCCGAGCTGCCCGTCGGGTGGATCCCCGATGAAGGGCCGGGCGGCGGGGCGTTCTCTTTTTGGCTTTCCGCGGCGATGCTGGTGTGTTGCGTGTGGATCGCCATCAAATGGGTGCGACGGAAAAGTCCGCCATCGCAGTCGGACGCGCCTTTCATGGACTCCTTTGCCCGCAACAAGTTCGTGCTGGTGGGCGGCGGCGTGACGGCGATGATCGGACTGGTCCATTTCGTCGGCATGTACGGCGCGATTCCGGCCTTCCTTCTCTATTATCTGCGCGTTCTCGGCCGGCATTCCTGGCCCACCACCCTGGCCATCGCCTTAGGCACGCCCGTCGTCACCTTCTTCTTCTTCGATGTCGCGCTGCGGATCGTCTTGCCCAAAGGCTATCTGGAGCCCCTGTTCTATCCGCTTTACGACATCTTTCTATGAGCCTCGGCAGCCGTCGGAAGGACCCGGCGGTGCGGAGCTGGTGCAAACAATAGCCTGTCGCAATAGGGAGCCGAAGACAACGAGATGGAGATCCTGCAACACCTGTCCGACGGCTTCCTGATCGCCCTGCAGCCGCTCAACCTGGGCGTCATTATCCTTGGTGTAATGGTCGGTCTGTTCATCGGCGCCATGCCTGGCCTGGGCTCGGTGAACGGTGTCGCCATCCTGCTGCCGATGACTTTTTTGGTGCCGCCGACGGCGGCCGTCATGTTCCTGGCGGCAATCTATTACGGCGCCATGTATGGCGGTGCCATCAGCTCGATCATGCTGGGCATACCCGGCGCCTCGACGGCGGTCGCCACCACCTTCGACGGCCGGCCGCTTGCCCTCAAGGGCGAGGCCGACAAAGCGCTCACCGCCGCGGCGCTGGCTTCGTTCTTCGGCGGTACGCTCTCGATCCTGCTGTTCACCGGCTTCGCGCCGGTCCTGGCCAGCATCGCGCTCGACTTTGGCGATCCGGAGATTTTCGCCCTCATGCTGCTGGCCTTTGCCACCTTCGTGGGCCTGAGCGGCGACGATATTCCCAAGACCATCTTCTCGATTTGCATCGGGCTGGTGTTCAGCGCCGTCGGCCTGGACATCATGAGCGGCGAGCCGCGGCTGATCTTTTTCGACATCATCGGCTTCATGCACGGCATCAATTTCCTGGTCCTCGCGATCGGCATCTACGGCATCGGGGAGATGCTTTGGACCATCGAGATCACGCGCGGGGAGAGCAGCATGTCCAAGGCCGTCATCACGGCCGAACGGATCCTGATCAACCTGAAGGAGCTGCTCAAGACCTGGAAGGCGGCCTTCTTGGGCTCGGTTCTCGGCTTCTTCGTCGGGATTCTGCCGGCCGCCGGCGCGACGCCCGGCTCCCTGATGGCCTATGGGGTAGCCAAGATGACGTCGAAAAATCCCGAGAACTTCGGCAAGGGCGAGATTGCCGGCGTGGTCGCGCCCGAAGCGGCCAACAACGCCGCCTCGACCGGCTCCATGCTGCCGATGCTCACCCTCGGCATTCCCGGTTCGCCGACCACCGCCATCCTGCTCGGTGGCATGGTGATCTGGGGCCTGGTGCCCGGTCCGCGTATGTTCATCGACGAGACCGAGTTCGTCTGGGGCCTGATCGCCAGCCTCTATGCCGCCAACTTCTTCGCCGTGGTGATCAACATACTTTTTATTCCGCTGTTCCTCTGGATGCTGAAGATGCCGTTCACGGTGCTGGCGCCGATGATCTTCGTGCTCAGTCTGGTCGGCGGCTATGCCCCCACCCAGGACATGCACGATGTCTGGTTGATGCTGATCTTCGGTGTCGGCGGCTATCTGTTGCGGAAGCTCGACTACCCCCTGGCGCCGGCGGTTCTCGCCATCGTGCTTGGACCCATCGCGGAACCGGCGCTCAGGCAATCGCTGTTGATCGCCAATGGCGATCCCACGGTGTTCATCACGCGGCCCATTGCCGGGCCGATCACCATTGTCGCGATCATCCTTATCCTCTTGCCGCTCTTAAAGCTGGTCCGTGACAAGCTCCGGAAGAAGAAAAGCGTGCCGAGCTCGTAAGGCCGCTTTCCAGAGCCTGGCTGCTCTGCGGTTGCGCGATTCCTGCTAGAGCTGTTTTAATCCGCCTCCGGCCAGCACCTTTCCGCTCTATGGCGGCGCTCAAGTTTCGCCTTTCTCCGGAACTTGTTTGCGAATCGCGGTCGATGAGCTGGGATTACGCGGGCCGTGGATGAAGGCCCAGGCCGGCGGCGGTGTTCCGGCAAGCTGGTCGGCCCGCTGCTCGGACACTCGGCAGTCGGCGAACAGCTTCGCCGGCTTGCTGCCGAGGGCCCGTTTCGAATAGCCAGGGCGGGAAAACACGGCGACCGGGATCTGCCGGGCGAGCTGCTCCCAATCCTTCCAGTCGGGCAATTGAATGAGGTTGTCCGCGCCCATCAACCACACGAAGTGAACTTCCGGAAACTGCCGCTTCAGCGCCTTCACCGTGTCGATGGAGTAACGCGTGCCGAGTTCCGCCTCGAGGGCGGTGACACGGATTTGCGGATGATCGACGCTGGCGCGCGCCTGGGCGACGCGCTGATCCAGGCCTGCCATGTCATCTTTGGGCTTCAAGGGGTTTTGCGGCGAAACCAGCCACCAGACCTCGTCCAGCGACAGGCGGTCGAGGGCCGTTTTGCTGAGGTCCAGATGCCCGTCGTGGGCCGGATTGAAGGACCCGCCAAGCAGGCCGATACGCATCCCGGAGCCGGGCAGCCGGCCACTCAAAGCCCGCCCCAGTGCCGCGAGTGATGGGGCGGCGCTCGACGCTCGGCTGACGGTTCCTTTGCCCGGCCGCATCTTGTTGCCGCCGCTCAGGGCCGGCCCCGGGCCTGAATCGGGGGTAAACCGGCGCGACGGTCGCCGAGCGGCCCGCACGGCAGCCGTTCGCCAACGGGCAAGCTGTTCGAAACCAAGTATTCGTCGGTTGAGCGCATCAAAGGCTTCCTGCTACCTCTTTCGGGTGGAGCAAGGATTGGCGCGTCTTGCGGATCGCAGCCACTTGGTTTTCCCGAGGCCATCGCCCTTCCGATGCTGTCTCGCTCTCAAGTCTTTCTGCTCGCATTTCCGTCGCTCACCCTGGGCGTCTATTATCTCTTGTCCGGGCGCCACAAGGCGCGCGTCTGGGTCCTAATCATCGCATCCTTAGGCTTCTACGGCTATTGGGACCTTCGCTTCCTGCCGCCGCCGGGGCGGTACGATCCGGCGCGGGCGCCAATGGTGCCGGCGGCAGATGTGAGCGAAGCCGAGCGCGCGGCCTGGACCTTCGCCGCTCACGCCCTCATGGGAGATACCCGAGAAATCGGCGCCGTTTTGCTTTCGCCAACCACGGGCCTTTCGTGAACCGCGCCAATTCGGTTCCCTTCGTCGCGGGTTACCCACAGGGCGGCGGGCATAAGTTGCAGTCAAAACTATTATAGTTCATAGGTAGTAGGCTTTGTCATTTGGCTGTGGCAAAAGATATAGTATTGTATCGGGCGCCGTAGGAGCTGTTATTGGCGGTGTATCACGCAGGACAATAAGAAATTTATTTTGGGGAAAGTATAACCATGACCGGGTTGTTCGGGTTTTTCGAAGAATTTTCACGTGATGAACGCGGTGCCGCTGCTGCCGAGTATGCTTTGCTACTGGCGATCGTCGCCGCGGGCATGGCTGTCGCGGCAGGGACCTTGGGTTCGGCGATCTCGAATGCATTGGAGAATACAACGGACTGCATCAAAAATTCGCCCAGCTGCTCTCCCTAGTCGTTAATGGGGGCAAGCGAATTTGGATGAGGCGCCGGCCTGCCGGTCGAACGGCAGCGCGGCGCCCGTCTTTATCTCGTTCGGCGGTGCGCCAAACAAATTGCCAGCTCGTTCGGCCTTCCGACGAGCTTACCGCCTCTCGGATAGTTGGCGTTAAGGGCGGTCGGCAGCGAATTTTCGAGGGGCCGGCTTTACGGGCGTGTCTGGCCCTCGCCGCGGACGACGTATTTGTAGCTCGTCAACTGCTCGGCGCCGACCGGCCCGCGGGCATGCAGCTTGCCGGTCGAAATGCCGATCTCCGCGCCCATCCCGAACTCTCCGCCATCGGCGAACTGGGTCGAGGCGTTCAGCATGACGATGCCGGCATCGACCCGCTCGAGAAAGCGTTCGGCCGAGGCCGGATCTCCGGTGATGATGGCCTCGGTATGGTGCGAGCCGTGGCGGTTGATGTGGGCGACCGCCTCGTCGACGCCGTCGACCACCCTGATGGACAGGATCGGCGCCAGGTATTCGGTGTCCCAATCCTCCGGCGTTGCGGCAATGACACGCGCGTCGAGGGCCTGGACCGTCGCGTCGCCGCGCAGCTCGCAGTCTGCCGCCACAAGGTCCTCGATGATGCCGGGCAGGTGACTCTCGACCACCGGCCGGTCGACCAGGAGGGTCTCGGTCGCACCGCAAATGCCGGTGCGCCGCATCTTGGCGTTGACCACCAGCGCGCGGGCCATGGCAGGCTCCGCCGCCCGGTCCACGAAGGTATGGCAAAGGCCTTCCAGGTGAGCCAATACCGGGATCTTGCTCTCCTCGTATACGCGCTCGATGAGGCCCTTGCCGCCGCGCGGGATAATGATGTCGACGCTGTCGCTCATGGTCAGCAGCATGCCGACCGCGGCCCGGTCGCTGGTGGGGACCCGCTGGATGGCGGCCGCCGGCAGGCCGGCGTCGGTCAGGCCTTGCTGCAGGCAATCGAGGATGGCGCCCGAGGACCCGAAGCTCTCGGAGCCGCCGCGCAGGATGACCGCATTGCCGGACTTGAGGCACAGCCCGCCGGCGTCCGCCGTCACATTGGGGCGGCTTTCGTAGATGATGCCGATGACGCCGAGGGGTACCGCGATCTTGGCGATGGCGAGGCCGTTGGGCCTCTGCCATTCGGCCAGGGTGCGGCCGATCGGGTCGGGAAACGCGGCGATCTGCTCCAGGCCGGCGGCCATGGCCTCGACCCGGGCCGGGTCGAGTTCCAGGCGGTCGAGCAGGGCGGGGGTGAGACCCTTGTCCCGGGCGGCGGCCATGTCGGCGCGATTGGCCTCGAGGATTGCGGCCTGGTTCGTGCGGATGGCGGCGGCGGCGGCCAACAGGGCCTCGGCCTTGGTCTCGCTGTCGCTCACCGCCAGTTGCTCGGCCGCGGCCCGCGCCGCCTCGCCCAGCGCCGCCATGTCCACCGCCAGGTCGCTTCTGAGGAGCGCTGCGCCAGGCGTTCCTGCCCCGGTCATGTGCCCCTCCCTCGAATCAGCACCAGATTATCCCTGTGGATAAGTTCCTCGCGCCCACGGTATCCGAGAACCGCTTCGATTTCACGGCTCTTGTGACCCAGGATGCGCCCGGCGTCGCCCGAGGAATAGGCGATCAGGCCGCGGGCGACCTCACGGCCCTCGGGGTCGAGCACGAGCACCGCGTCGCCTCGCTCGAATTGGCCCTCGACCGCCGTCACACC
>JAUVQB010000318.1 GCA_030598385.1 Alphaproteobacteria bacterium
GCTTTTCCCTGGGCGGCATGATCGTGCGCGCCTTCGCCCTCGCCCATCCGGAGCGGGTGACGGCGCTCGCCATCCTCAACTCGGCCCACGGCCGCACCGAAGAAGAGCGCGCCGCCATCCTGATGCGTGTCGAACAGGCCGCGAGGGAGGGCCCACGGGCGACCTTGGAGGCGGCGCTCGAACGCTGGTTCACACCCGGCTACGGTGCTGATCATCCGGAGGTGTTGGCGCGGGTGCGGCGCTGGATCCTCGCCAACGACCGGGAGGTCTATCCGCTGATCTACCGGGTCCTGGCCGAGGGCGACTCGGAACTGGCGGAGGCGGTCGCGGCGATCCGTTCACCCACCCTGGTCATGACCGGCGGCGAGGACCACGGCAATTCGCCCGACATGGCGCGGCGCATGGCGGAGATGATCCCCGGCGCGCGCTGCGAAATCGTGCCGGGGCTGAGGCACATGGGTTTGGCGGAAGATCCCGAGGCCTTCAATAGGCCCCTGCTAGATTTCCTGAAAGAGGCGTTGGGCGCCACAAAACCCTGATAGCTCCTTGGCATAGAAACCGGACGGCAGATCGGTTACTCATGAGGCCTGGGAAAGTATCGAGGGATAGCAGCCATGCCGGGCGACTCCTCTCGGCCGACCGCCGTGGTCTCGGGCAGCGCCACCGGAATCGGCGCGGCCTGCGCCCGGCACCTGGCTGCGGCCGGCCTGAACGTGGCGGTCAACTACACCAAGAGCGCCGCCGAGGCCGAGGCCACGGCCGAGGCTTGCCGGGCGCTCGGCGTCGAGGCCCTGGTGGTCCAGGGCGATGTTGCCGAGGACGCCGACTGCCGCGATCTGGTGGCCGCGGCGCTCGAGGCCTGGGGCGGGCTCGACGTGCTGGTCAACAATGCCGGGACCACGCGTTTCGCCGATGCCGGGGATCTCGAATCCCTCGCCAAGGACGACTTCGACCGGATCTTCGCAGTCAACGTGATCGGCGCCTACCAGCTGACCCGCGCGGCCGCGCCTCATCTCAAGGCCGCGGGCGGTGGTGGCGGCGGCGCGGTGGTCAACCTCTCGTCCCACTCCGGCTTCTCGGGCATCGGCTCGTCGATCGCCTATGCCGCCTCCAAGGGCGCGCTCAACACGCTCACCCTGTCGCTCGCCCGGGCGCTCGCCCCGGAGGTGCGGGTCAACGCGGTCTGTCCGGGCTTCGTCGACACCCGTTGGATGGCGGGCAAGCTGAATCAGGCGGAGATGGCGGAGTTCCGGGCCCGCGCCGCCGAGATCGCGCCCTTGAAGCTGCTGGTGACGCCGGACCAGGTGGCCGAGGCGGTCTGCTGGTTCGCCCTCGGCGGCCGGGCCGTCACCGGCCAGCTTCTGGTGATCGACGGAGGGACCCATCTGACCGTCGCCAAGCCGGTGTGAGATGGGCCGGCCTTCGAAGGGGAGGAGAGAGCGAGACCATGAGCCGTAACGACGACTTCCAGCCTTTGAACCCGGCGGAGGTGCCGCGCTTCGCCGACATCGCCACCTTCATGCGCACCCGCCGCCACCCGGTCGATCCGGCGGTGGACGTGGGCCTGGTCGGCGTGCCCTTCGATCTGGGGCTCAACTACCGCACAGGGGCGCGCGACGGGCCGGCGGGCGTACGCGCCGCCTCGCGCATCATCCGCCGGGTGCATCCGGTGAGCGCCATCAAGCCGTTCGAGATCTGCAACGTGGCCGATCTGGGCGACGCTCCGGTCAACCCCATGAACAAGGACCGCTCGATCGAGGCGATAGAGGGCTTCTTCGCCGAGCTTGTGGGCGCCGGCATCGTGCCGATCGCCATCGGCGGCGACCACACCATCCCGCTGCCCATCCTGCGGGCCTTGGCCAAGGACCGGCCGGTCGGCGTGCTGCACTTCGACGCCCACGCCGATACCCTGGACGAGCTTTGCGGCTCCAAGATCAACCACGCCACCTTCCTGCGCCGCGGCCACGAGGAGGGCCTGGTGGACGCCAAGCGGGTGATCCAGGTGGGCTTGCGCGGCAGCCGCTTCGACGAGAACGACATCCAGTACGGCTACGACGTGGGCTATTCCATCATCACCATGGACGAGTACGAGGCGATGGGCCGGGCCGCGGCGATCGAGCGGATCGATCAGGTGCTGGGCGACGGGCCGGTCTATATCTCGCTCGACATCGACGGCCTCGACCCGGCCTTCCTGCCGGGCACCGGGGTGCCGGAGATCGGCGGCCTCACCCCGCGCGACGCCCAGGTCATCCTGCGCTCGCTCCAGGGCCGGGAGCTGGTCGGCGCCGACATCAGCGAGATCTCGCCCCTGCACGACCCCACCGGCATCACCTGCATCACCGTCGCCAACCTGATGTTCGAGATGCTCTGCGTCATCGCCGACTCGGTCGCGGCGCGCAGATCCGCTTAGAGCGGTATCCACTTACGTGGAATCGCACCGGCCCAGTGCGGAGCACTCGCGCTCCGCGCGGGCCGGTTCCGCGAGAACGAAAACACTCTAGCCAGGCGCTACTTGCCGCTCAGCGCTTCGCGCAGGGTGGCCGCCGCGGTGCCGGCGCCCTCGGCCAGGTAGGCGACGTCCAACCCGTAGGTGAACAGCGACAGACCCAGCGCCCTGAACCCGGGAATCTGCCCCGGCTGGCCGACGTCGATGCCCAGGCTCATGGACGCCGAACGGCACAGCGTGGCGATGCGGTCGATCGCCGCGTCCAGCTTCGGGTCGGGGCCGCCCATGACCCCCAAGGAGGCGCCCAGGTCGGCCGGGCCGATGAAGGCCGCGTCGATGCCCTCGACCGCCAAAATCTCCTCCAGGGCCTCGATGGCGCGCGCCTGCTCGATCTGGATCACCAGGGCGACCTCTTCGTTGGCGCTCTTCACGTATTCCCACTGTTCGGCGTAGTAGTTGCTGGCCCGCCAGGGGCCGATGCCGCGCTCGCCCA
>JAUVQB010000396.1 GCA_030598385.1 Alphaproteobacteria bacterium
AACTGGTGCTCGTGGTGGGAACTCATGCTGTCGACGATGATGACCTCGAAGTAGGGCCGAGCGTGCAGATGCTCGTCCTTGGCCTCGAGCACTTCCTCCTCTTCGTCGTCCGCTTCGCCCTGAAGTCGTATGGGCACGGACCGGCGCCGATAGGAGTTGCTCATCAGCGCCCGCACGATGCGTGACACGGCGCCGCCGAGGTTGAGGAAGTCGCCCTTGTCCAGCAGCTTGCGCAGATGCTGGCAGGCATCGTGGCCCGGAAACGCCCAGTAGCTCTCGATCGGCGTCAAAAGGTCGATCGCCCGGGTCGCCTCTTGCCGCAAGTCGTCCGGCACCACGCCGCTCGACTGCGCGCTCGCCAGGCGAACCGCCACGCTCTTCAGGCGAGTCCAGGTATCGGCGCGCAACTGCGATGCATTGTAATTGTCGCCGAGCGAGCCGCTGTCGAGCGGGCGCGACGCCTCTTCGGCTTTATCCATTTCGGTGCCTCCCGCCGCAAGTGTGACAGCTAAGCCCCGCCTAGTTCAACCGCGTTGCCTTTCGGGGAGTGTTCCGGGCCCGCCCTCAAGCCGGGACGCCGATCACCCCGACCGGATCGCCCAGCGCGATCAGGCCCGGGAAATGGCGCCCGATGAAGAGGCCCCCGCGCTTGGCGTGGTAGTCGACTGGCGCGCCGCCGGTGCGCTCGACGTCGTGGATGCGGGCGAGAACGTCGCCGGCGCACACGGTATCACCCAACTCGACGCAATACTCGATGAGGCCCGCGGTCTCGCTCATCACGTAGCAGTCGCCGTCGGGCATATCGAGACGGATCGAGCGGCCGTGCTCCGGTGCGCCTGAGAAAATACCGGCATGCTTCAAGACGTTGGCCACGCCCCGCTTGGCGATCCCCGCGGTCAGGGCCGTGGCGCTGCCGCCGCCGCCCAATTCGGTGGAGACGAAGATCTTGCCCATCTCTTCCGCGGCCGTGTCGTACATGCCAAGGCTGTCGAGCTCCAGCAGCATGAGCGAATAGGGCGCGCCAAAGGCCTCGACGGCGGCCATCGCTTTCTCCTGCTGATCCGTGTCGTCCAACCGGTGCGCGGCGGCGAAGGGCACGAACTCCAAGGTCTTGCCGCCGGCGTGGATGTCGACCACCAAGTCGGCCATGGGCAAGAGGACGCGCTGGAAATAGTCGGCGATCTTTTCCGTCACGCCGCCGTCAGGGCGGCCGGGAAAGACCCGGTTCATGTTGCCGCCGTCGATCGGCGAGGTGCGCTTGGCCGCGCGGAAGGCCGGATAGTTCATGGCCGGCACGATGATGACCCGCCCGGTGACCTCCGCCGCCGTGAGCCGGCCAGCGAGATCGAACAGCGAGATCGGCCCCTCGTACTCGTCGCCGTGGTTGGCGCCGGTCAGGAGCGCCGTCGGCCCCTCGCCCCGCTTCACCACGGTGATCGGGATCATGACCGCCCCCCAGGCCGAAGCGTCGTGGGAGTGGGGCAATTTCAGAAACCCGTGCTGGATGCCGTCGGCCTCCAGGTCGAGCGTCGCGGTGACCGGGCTCGCGCGCATGCTCACCTCAATCCTTCACGAAGAGCTTGCGCGGCACCTCGGCCAGGGTCTCCACGCCAGTGGCGGTGATCACGATGCTCTCGGTGATCTCCAGGCCCCAGTCGTCGAACCAGAGTCCGGGCATGAAATGGAAGGTCATGTTCTCTTCCAGCACCGAGGTGTCGCCCATCCTGAGGCTCATGGTGCGCTCGCCCCAATCGGGCGGGTAGCTGATCCCGATGGGATAGCCGTTGCGGCTGTCCTTCTCGATGCCGTGGCGCTTCAGGACGCCGAGGAAGGCCTCGGCGATGTCCTCGCAGGTGTTGCCGGGCTTGGCGACCTCGAGCCCGGCGGCGAGGCCCTCCAGCAAGGCCTGCTCGGCGTCCAGCATGTCTTGCGGCGGCTGGCCGAGGTAGATCGTGCGGCAGAGCGGGCAGTGATAATGGCGATGGACCCCGGCGATCTCGAAGAAGGTGCCGGCGCCCGTCTCGAAGGGCTTGTCGTCCCAGGTGAGGTGCGGCGCCGAGGCGTCCTTGCCGGTGGGCAGCAGGGGCACGATCCCCGGATAATCGCCGCCGTGGCCGTCCACGCCGGCGATGCCGGTGCGATAGATCTCGGCAACCAGCTCGTTCTTGGGCAGCCCCGGCTCGATCAGCTCCAGGATTCGCGCATGCATGGCCTCGACGATGCGCGCGCCCCGGCGCATGTAGACGAGCTC
>JAUVQB010000331.1 GCA_030598385.1 Alphaproteobacteria bacterium
ACAGGCGGACGTGCTCATCCTGAACGAAGCGGCCGGGGCCATGGACGGCGCAACGCAATCGGTGCTGTTCGACCGCATTCTCGAGCAAAGAAACGGCCGCGGCGTCGTTTGGACGCGGCAGCGCGCCATTTTCGCCAAGAAATTCGACCGGGTCCTGGTGATGCAGACCGGGCGCATCGTCGAGCAAGGCAGCGTTAGCGACCTCGATCGCGCGGATTCGGCCTTGGGCGAGCTGATCCACGCGGGATAAGCTATCGAACAGGGAGATCTGAGCAATGAGCATCGATAAGGAAGTCGAGATTCTGCGGCAGATTCCACTGTTCGCGAATATCGAACCCGTAAAACTGAAGCTCATGGCATTCGCCAGCGAGCGCATTACCTTTCAAGCGGGCCAGTCGTTGTTCAGCCACGGCGATGAAGGCGACGCGGCCTATATCATTGTCGAGGGCGAAGCCGACATCCTTGTGGACACCCCCTCGGGACCGCTGAGGGTCGCCAAGGTGGGAAAAAACGACATCGTCGGCGAGATCGCCATCCTCTGCGACGTGCCGCGCACCGCGACGGTCCAGGCGACCAGCGAGCTTACGACCCTCAGGATTACAAAGGATTTGTTCTTCCGCATGGTCACCGATTTTCCCGAGATGGGGGTGGAGGTCATGCGGGTCCTCGCCCATCGTCTGGAACACACGACCGCGCAGCTGCGCGAGGCCCAGGCCGGGACGGGCTGACCCGCCCGCCCTCGTCCATGAGCCGCCTCGACAGTTTCATCCGGCGCCTGGAGGCGCAGCGGGCCTGCATCGACGCCGCGGCGCAAACGATCGCCGCGCTGGAGGGTCCGGTCTTCGAGCTGGGCCTCGGCAACGGCCGGACCTACGACCATCTGCGCGAACGTCTCGAGGGACGGGAAATCTTCGTGTTCGAACGGCAGCTTGCCGCTCACCCGGCGTGCGTACCGGACTCCGAGCACCTTTTTCTCGGCGACATTCACGAGACCCTGCCGGCGGCCGTGGCGCGGTTCGAGGGGCGCGTGGCCCTCATTCACAGCGACATCGGGAGCGGGGACGCCGAGCAAAATGCCGGCATCGCCGCATTCCTTTCCGGAAATCTGGCGAAGCTCCTGCGGCCGGGCGGCTTGGTCATCTCCGATCAACCCATGACGCTCGCCGCCGCCGACTCGCTGGCCCTGCCCAAGGGCGTGAAGCCGGGGCGCTACTTCATCTATCGGCGACACCCATAATCCCCGGCTCGCGCAGGTGCGCCTCACCCGAGCTCGAGCAATACGGGGACGTGGTCCGACGGCCGTTCCCAGGTTCGGGTGGTCTTCACCACCTCCACACGGGCCAGGCTGGAGACAAGCGACGGAGTCACCCAGACGTGATCGAGCCGCCAGCCGTAGTCCTTGGCGAAGGCCTGGAGAAAGCGATAGCCCCACCAGGTGTAGAGCGGCGCGGGCGGCTGGGCGAAGTGGCGGGCCGCATCGAGAAAGCCGCCGGCCTTGAGCAAGCGAGCCATGTGCGCCGATTCGACCGGCGTGTGGCCGACACTGCGCACCAGGCGCTTGTGATTCCACACATCGCAGTCAAGCGGCGCGACGTTTAGATCGCCGACCAGCACGATCGGCCGTTCCTTGACCCTTTCCCGCCGGCACCAACTCGCCATTTCCTTCAGAAATCGGAGCTTGTGCGCGAACTTGTCGTTGGTCTCCGGGTCGGGCACATCGCCGCCGGCGGGGACGTAGAAATTGTGCAACTCGACTCCGTTCAGGCGGACGAAGGCGTGGCGCTTATCGTCTTTCTTGCACCAGACGCGCGCGCCCTCTTCTTCGAACGGCAAGCGCGAGGCGATAGCCACACCATGATAGGCCTTCTGGCCGACGGCCAGAATGTGACGGTAGCCGATCTCCCGTAGCGCCGCATAAGGAAAGGCATCGTTATTCACCTTGGTTTCCTGACAGCAGATGACATCCGGCCGCGCCTCGTCGAGGAACCGTTTCAGGTGGCCGATGCGGGCGCGAATCGAATTGACGTTCCAGGTGGCGAGTCTGAGCGGCATCAAGCGAATCCAGGAAGGTTCGGGCGGAGGCCCGCCAAGTCTAGCTGCGGCGCGCGGCGTGGCAATGGAGCAGCAAGGGCTTTTCGGCGGGCAGGGCCCCAAGGGGCGCTGGACCAAATCGGTACGCCCGGAAAAGCGGAACGCCCGGTCGGGGGGATCCGGGCGTTCCTTTCTCTCCGCGGAGACGTGGAGCTTCGGCAGGGAACCGACATGCTCCACGCTGATTGTCGGCACTGCTGTCCAACAATCCTTGGTTAACTAATTTAGGCGCTTTCCCCAGGGTTACAATTGCGGTGCTCACTCTACTGTTATGCGCCGCGAGCATGGCTGGCTTGCGCATGGATCAGGCGGTCAGCGGGCAAGCGGCATGCGGCCCGGGCCGTCTCTGCAAAGGCGTCCCCGAAAAGATGACCTTGCCTGGCGGACGGAACCTTTGGGGCATATGGTTGACCCATGGATTTTTCGTCCGACAGCCTTGTGATCTGGAAGACCGCCGCGGTGGCGCTATGGTTTCTGCTGTTCTTCGCGGGCGAGCGCCTGGCGCCGGCCGCACCCTGGCCTGTCACGGCCCGGCCGGCCGATACCGCGCGGCCGGCGGGCGGCCTGCGTCGTCTGGGGCGAAACCTGGCGCTCTGGCTCGTGAACGCGGGGCTCTCGCCGCTCATCGTCGTGCCGCTTTCCTTTTGGGCCAGCGAGGCGGCGCTCGACTGGCGGCCCGAGGCCTGGTCCGGCTGGCCGGGCCTTTTGGTCGATCTCGTTCTGCTGGATTTCCTG
>JAUVQB010000300.1 GCA_030598385.1 Alphaproteobacteria bacterium
AGCGCCGCCTCGCGGCGCTCACCGCAGAGATCGAAGGTCATGGCGAGGCCCGCCGGCGTTGCTTCGAGCTCGCGCAGGACCAGGTTGCGGCCGGCCCATCCGTAGGTCAACACTCTGAGGCCGCGCGCCCGCGCCACTTCTTCGAGTTCCGAGAACACCGGGTCGTCGGCATTGAGCACGGCGGTGCCCTTGCTTTCCACCAGTTCGGCGAACAGGCGGCGCTTGGCCGTGAAATAGCTGTCCATCCCGCCGTGGTAGTCGAGATGGTCGCGCGACAGGTTGGTGAATGCGGCAACGGCGACCCGCACGCCGTCCAGCCGGAATTGGTCGAGGCCATGGCTGGAGGCTTCCACCGCCAGGCGCTCGACGCCGTCCTCGGCGAGCGCCGCCAGGCAGGCGTGTAGCTCAACGGGGTCCGGCGTGGTGAGGGAGGAGGGCGCCGCCTGGTGCGCCGGGATCAGCCCGAGGGTGCCGAGGCTGGCGGCCTTGAGGCCGGCGTGCTGCCAGATCTGGCGCGCGAAATCGACCACCGAAGTCTTGCCGTTGGTGCCGGTCACGGCGGCGACCAGCTCGGGCTGGGAGTCGTAGAAACGCGCCGCCAGGACCGCAAGGCGCCGGCGCGGATTGTCGTCTTCGACCAGGGCGACCGGGTGGTCGTAGGCCTTGAGGGCGGTTCCCTTGGGCGCCAATACCACGACGGCGCCCTTGGATACGGCCTCGTCGATAAAATCGCGGCCGTCGCTCCGGACGCCGGGCAGAGCCGCGAAGAGATAGCCGGGGCCGACCTTACGGCTGTCCGCCGTGAGCCCCGTTACCTCGACCGCCTCAGCCAAGGGCACCGCTGTCATTTCGTCGTCCGCCTCCCCCGTAAGCTCATTGAGCTGCAAGAACGAACCTCCCGGCCTTGGCCGGGATCAGCAATTCGTCCACTCCGGCTTCTTCCTCGGCCGGCCGGGGCCGAATGCCTACCAACGGCCCAAGGCGTTCCACGACGCGCCCCACCAGGGGGGCCGCGACCCATCCGCCGGTCGCATAGCCGAAGGTGCTTTCGTTGCCCTTCGGCTCGTCGATCATGGCGAGTACCACATAGCGCGGATCGTCCATCGGAAAGGCGCCAACGAAGGTCGCCATGCGGGCGTCGTCGACGTAGCGCCGTCCGACCAGTTTGTCGGCGGTTCCGGTCTTGCCGCCGACCATGTAGCCGGGGGCATTCGCCTTGCGCCCGGTGCCGTATTGCACCACCAGCCGCATCAGCCAAGACATGGCGCGCGAGGTTTCCTCGGAGATCACGCGCTGCTCGTAGAGCGGCTCTTGGCTGGTCGCCTTCATGAGCGTGACCGGCTTCAAGATGCCGCCGTTGACTATGGCACCGACCGCGCGGGTAACCTGAAGCGGGCTCACCGCCAGGCCATGGCCATAGGCGATGGTCATGGTGTTGATCTCGCGCCATGGCGAGGGAAGCATGGGCTGGCCGATTTCCGGCAGTTCGATCGGCGCGGGACGGGTCAGGCCGAGGCGGCTCAGAAAGTCCTGCTGCGTCTTGGTGCCGGCGTCCATGGCCATGTGGACGGTGCCGATGTTGCTCGAATAGATGAAGATCTCGGGCACCGACAGCCAGCGGTTCTTCGGTTTGTAGTCGCGGATGACGTAGCGCGCCACCTTGATGGGCTTGCGCACGTCGTAGCCGTCGTTGAGATCGACGATGCCCTCGTCCAGCGCCATGGCGGTGGTGAAGATCTTGAACACGGACCCCATTTCGTAAACGCCGAGCGTGGCGCGGTTGAAGCGGGCCTCGGCCGGCGCCGTCCCGGGCCGGTCGGGGTCGAAGGTCGGCAGCGACACCAGGGCGACGATCTCGCCGGTATCCGCGTCGAGCACCAAGCCGACGCCGCCGATGGCGCGAAACTCGCTGATGGTCCGGGCCAGCTCTTCGGCCAGGATGTGCTGAACCCGGATATCGATACTGAGCTGCAATGGCTGATCTTCGCTGCGCAGCCGGGTATCGTAGGCGTGCTCCAGGCCGGCCAGGCCGTTGCCGTCGACATCGGTGAAGCCGACGATCTGGACGGCGAGCGCGCCCAGGGGATAGACCCGGTCCAATTCGCGCTGGAAGTCGAGGCCGGGCAGCCCCAAGCGATTGACCTCGTACTGCTGGCGCGGCGTCAGGTTGCGCTTCAACCAAACGAAGCTGCGCTCGAGGCTGAGCTTGGCGGCGAGCTCGCGCGGCGAAAGCTCCGGCAGCACGCTGGCCAGTGCGGCGGCGGTTTCCTCGACGTCCATCACCAGGCGCGGATTGGCGTAAAGCGACTGGGTCGGCAGTGTGGTGGCCAGGACGACGCCGTTGCGGTCGACGATGTCGGCGCGCCCGGTGTTGAACGGCTGGGCGGTCTCGCTGCGCGCCACTCGCGGTTCATTACCCTCGCGCAGCAGGCCCAGCTCGACGAGGCGCAGCCCGATCGCCAGAAACGCCAAGGCGAACACCAGGCCGGCAACCAGCAGGCGCGTCCGGCCGGTCTCGAGCGCCAGCTTGCCGACGCCATCGAGTTTGATCGGCTTCGGCGGGCGCGGCGACGGCCGGGCCACGGGAATTCCGCGGCGGTGTTGCAGCCCGGGAAGCCCTTGGTTCATTCACCGGACCTCATGCTGGCCAGTGTGGCTTTGGCGGCCAATCCCTGGTCGTCCGCTGTGGGGAGCCCGGGATCTTCGTCATTGCCCCCGGGCTCCAGGCGCTGCGGCAGGTCTTTAATGCCGACCACATGGTCAGCCGACAGGGGGCCCAGCGCCAAATAGCGTTCGGCGAGCAGGGAGATGCGCTCCGGCCGGTTGAGATAGCTCCACTCCGCCTCCAGAACGTGTATGGCTTCCTGCTGCTTCAGAATGGTCCGCTGCTGCACGGCGAGTTCGCGTTCGAGGCCCTCGACGGTTTGGCTGACGTAGAAGACCGCGAGCGCGGCGCAAGTCACGACAAACATCCAGGTGACGGCAAATCGGGTCACGGTGAGAGCTCCTTGGAGGTTGAATTCCAGGCCGGCGCGTCGGTCCG
>JAUVQB010000512.1 GCA_030598385.1 Alphaproteobacteria bacterium
GATGGCGAAGCTGACCATCAACGAGCGTGAGATCGAGGTGCCGGACGGCCTGACCGTGCTCCAGGCCTGCGAGCTCGCGGGTGTCGAGATCCCGCGGTTCTGCTATCACGAGCGCCTGTCGGTCGCCGGCCACTGCCGCATGTGCCTGGTGGAGTTGGAGCGCGCGCCCAAGCCCATCGCCTCCTGCGCCATGCCGGTCAACGACGGCATGGTCATCCGCACCGACACCCCGACGGTGGAAAAGGCCCGCAAAGGGGTGATGGAGTTCCTGCTGATCAACCATCCGCTCGATTGCCCGATCTGCGACCAGGGCGGCGAATGCGACTTGCAGGACCAGGCCATGGCTTACGGCTACGACCGCAGCCGCTACGCGGAGAACAAGCGGGCGGTGCCGGACAAATACATGGGGCCGCTGATCAAGACGATCATGACCCGCTGCATCCATTGCACCCGTTGCGTCCGTTTCGCCACCGAGGTGGCGGGCGTCGAGGACATCGGCCTGCTCAACCGCGGCGAAAAGGTTGAGATCACCACCCTGGAGCGGGCGATCGATTCCGAGATGTCGGGCAATCTGGTCGACGTCTGCCCGGTCGGCGCGCTGACCTCGAAGCCCTATGCCTTCAACGCGCGGCCCTGGGAGCTGCGCAAGACGAACAGCATCGACGTGATGGACGCCGTTGGCGCGAATATCCGCGTCGACGCCCGCGGGCGCGAGGTCATGCGTGTGCTGCCGCGCCTGCATGAGGACGTGAACGAGGAGTGGATCGCCGACAAGGCCCGCCATGCCTGCGACGGCCTGCGCCGTCAGCGCCTCGACCGGCCCTATCTGCGCGGGACCGACGGCAAGTTGGCGCCCGCCACCTGGCCCGAGGCGTTTCAGGCTATTGCGTCGCGCCTCTCCGGCCTTTCCGGCGAGCGCATCGCGGCCATCGCCGGCGATCAGGCCGACGCGGAATCCATGAAGGCGCTGAAGGATCTCATGGCCTCGTTGGGCTCGGCCAACCTGGAGTGCCGGCAGGACGGCGCCAAGCTCGATGCAAGCTGCCGCGCCGGCTACCTGTTCAACAGCACGATCGCCGGGATCGAGCAGGCCGACGCGGTGCTGCTGATCGGCAGCAACCCGCGCTGGGAAGCGCCGCTGGTGAACACGCGGCTGCGCAAGCGCTACCTCAGGGGCGGCCTCAAGGTCGGCCTGATCGGCGAGGCGGTGGATCTGACCTACGATGTCGATTACCTGGGCGCGGGCCCGGAGACGCTGCAGCAATTGGCGGACGGGCAGGGGGCGTTCGCCGAGACCCTGCGGGCGGCCGAACGCCCGGCCGTGATCCTCGGCATGGGCGCCCTCGCGCGCCCGGACGGGGCGGCGATCCTGGCGCTCGCCCGGCAGCTCGCGGAAAGCTGCGGGATGATCGGCGCGGACTGGAACGGCTTCAACGTACTGCACACGGCGGCGGCGCGGGTCGGCGGGCTTGACCTCGGCTTCCTGCCGGGCGCGGGCGGCCGCGACCTGGC
>JAUVQB010000203.1 GCA_030598385.1 Alphaproteobacteria bacterium
CAGATCATCGCCGCGGTCGCGATCGGACTGCTCGCCGTCGTCGCTGCCCAGGGTTTCCTGACCGCCAGGGATGTGAACCTGGTTGCGCAGAACGTTGGCACGCTTGCCGGACGGCTTCAGGCGGAAACCGACAAATCGCGCAAGCTCTTCGACGAGATCGTGATCCTCCGGGGGCAGGTCGGAGAGTTTAAGAATCTGCTGCTGATCGCCAGTCGTCAGGGAGGCGGGGGTACGTCGGGTGGAGCGCCGCCGGGCCCGCCGGGTTGGACCGGCGTTTATGTCAGCGAGCTGGCGCCGCTCCTGCCCATCCTTGCCCGGTATGAAGGCGATATGGGCGAGGCCTGGATCTATACGGACAACCAGGCGTTCATCGAGAGCATCGCTAAGGAGCTG
This sequence comes from Alphaproteobacteria bacterium, assembly GCA_030598385.1. Taxonomy (GTDB): domain Bacteria; phylum Pseudomonadota; class Alphaproteobacteria; order Kiloniellales; family JAKSDN01; genus CALJXB01. Next base: position 394 of record JAUVQB010000203.1, read on the forward strand.
GAGAAGATGGAGCTTGACGGCACTGAGGCCGATGTCGAGCAGCCGCAATAGCGGCTCCAGCCGTCAGACGATCCCTTTATTGCGCAGCGCCGACACCTCCGCGGCACCGAGGCCGAGCAGCTCCTCGAGCACGTCGTCCGTATGCTGTCCCAGCATCGGCGGCGCCCGGCGATAGTCCGCCGCGGTTTCGGAATACTTTATGGGGTTGCCGATCAGAGAGACCTCGTCCCGGGCCGCCGGATGGGTCATCTTGATTTCCATATCGCGCGCCCGTACCTGGGGATGGGCGAAGGCCTGTTCGATGGTGTTGACCGGCCCGCTGGGCACGCCCGCTGCGGTCAATCCCTCGACCCAGGCGTCCTGTGGCCGTCCGGCGGTGATGTCCGAGATCAGCGCGTAGAGCGCCTCCCGGTTGCGGACCCGCTGGGCGTTGGTTTGGAACCGGGCGTCCTCGGCCAGCTCCGGCGACCCGGCGAATTTACAGAACGCCCGGAACTGCCGGTCGTTGCCGACGGCGAGGATGAAATGGCCGTCGGCGCAGGGCAGCACCTTGTAGGGCACGATGTTGGGATGCTCGTTGCCGAGCCGTCCGGGCGCGACGCCCGAGGTCAGGTAGTTGAGGCCCTGGTTGGCGAGCCAGGCCACCTGGGTGTCCAATAGCGCCAGATCGATCATCTGGCCACGGCCGGTCTTCTCGCGGTGGTGCAGGGCGGCCAAAATGGCGCTGCTCGCGTACATGCCGGTCATGAGATCGGCGATGGCGACGCCGACCTTCATGGGCTCGCCGTCCGGTTCGCCGGTCACGCTCATGATCCCGCCCATGCCCTGTATGAGAAAGTCGTAACCCGGCCGCGCGGCGAAGGGGCCGGTCTGGCCGAAGCCGGTGATCGAGCAATAGATCAGGCCGGGGTTGTCGCCCGACAGGTCCTCGTAGGCGAGGCCATATTTCTTCAGCCCGCCGGTCTTGAAGTTCTCCACCAGCACGTCTGAGCGGCCGATCAGTTGCCGTGCCAGGGCCGCGCCCTCCGGCTGGGCAATATCGAGGGTCAGCGAGCGCTTGTTGCGGTTCGTTGAGAGGAAATAGGCGCTCTCGCCAGTGTCCTCGCCCTGGGGTCCGGTCAGGAACGGCGGCCCCCAGCCGCGGGTGTCGTCGCCGCTGCCGGGCCGCTCGATCTTGATCACATCGGCGCCCAGGTCGCCCAGTAGCTGGGTGCAGCTGGGTCCCGCCAGCACCCGGGAGAGATCGAAGATTCGCAATCCGTGAAGCGGGCCGGTCATGGGTCCTCCGCCTGAATCCTGTAGGACGAAGCTCTGCGCCTTGTGGCTCAGCCGGACGGCAAGGTCAAGCGCGGCTCATGGCGGGTAGGGCTTGGGGGGAGGGGCGCGAGCACGCGTTCGCTCGCCGCTATCGAATTCGTGTGCCAAATTTATTTGCCGAGACTTGTCGGGGCGGCGATATATTGCCTCGATGGTGGGCGTGCGGGGCGATCCGTCGACCTCGGGGCCGGATCGCCACCTCATTGCCGTTTAGTTGCTAACGGAAAGGACTTGGGTATGAGGCAAGTGACGCGCTTGTTGGCTGCCGGTTTGCTGTTAGCCGGGCTCAGCCTGCCCGCGGCGGCGGCCACGCCCGAGCGGGTTCAGGTTACCGGCGAGGTGATCGACACCTGGTGCTATATCACCGACATCATGTTCGGCGAAGGCAGCACCCACCATCAGTGTGCCCTGTGGTGCGCGGTGGGCGGGATCCCCGTGGGTGTGCTCGGCGACGACGGTGAGGTCTACATGGTCCTCAAGGTGGGCGACGACACCACCAACGTGGCCAATCCGGCGATCCTGGAAATCCAGACCCACCGGGTTAGTGTCGATGGCGATCTCTATGAGCGCGACGGCATCAAGTACCTGCTGATCGATCAAGTGGTGAACGACGAAGGCATCGTGAACGTGAATCACGACGACTTCGGCATCCAGCCGTTCGGGGAGTAGGACCATGAAACGTGCTCTGACACTTGGCGCCCTGGCGCTGGCGTTCTTCGCCTCCCAACCGGCTGCCCAGGCGGCCCAGGGATGGGGGCTTCCCGAAGAGGAGGAGGTCCGCTTCGACGCGACCGTGGTCGATGTGCTGTGCGAGCTGACCGGCGACTGCCCGGACAACTGCGGCAACGGCACGCGTCAGCTCGGGCTGTTGGACGGTGAAGGCGTGCTCCATTTTGTGCACAAGAATTTCACGCCGTTTACCGGCGCGTCTTGGGAGCTGCAGGACTTCTGCGGCAAGATGGTGACCGCGGACGGGCTTTTCACCACGAACAAGGGTTACAGGATATTCGTCCTGCAGTTCGTCCGCGAGGGCGCGGATGGAAAATGGCAGCGGGCCAACCGCTTCACCGGTCAGTGGGCGGAAAAGAACGGCGTGGCCGCGGACAGCAAGGAAGCCAAGCAGTGGTTCCGCAACGATCCGGAGGTCCAGCGTCTGATCGATGAGGACGGCGTGTTCGGCCTGGGCGCGGACGCCGACAAGGCCTACTTCGAAGCCAACCAATAGCCGGGCCTGGAGGGATGATCGCCAAGCCTCGACTTTGCCTCGGGATCGCCGTACTGCTCGCCGCGCTGCTTGCCGTGGCGGGGGCCGGCCCGGCGCTGGGGCACGGAAAAGAAAAGCACGGCGAGCCCCCGGCCGAAGCCGTCGGAGCCCCGGAGGTTGTGGAGCCGTCCTCCGAAGGGGGCGCCGCGGAGCCCTTTCCCATCGACATCAGCGGGGCCTTCGCGCTGGTCGATCACACTGGCAGGTCGGTCACCGACGCCGATTTTCGCGGCGGCTACATGTTGGTTTTTTTCGGCTATACCCAGTGCGATAGCATCTGCCCCGTCGGCTTGAAGCGCATGGCCGAGGCCGTCGACCTCCTGGGCGAGCCGGGCGAGCGGGTGCGGCCGATCTTGATCACGGTCGATCCGAAGAACGACACGCCCGAGGCCCTGGCCGCGCATCTGCCGACAGTCCACCCCCGGCTCGTCGGATTGACCGGAAAGCCCGAGGCCGTCGAGGCGGCCATGAAGTCCTATAAGGTCAACGCGAAGCTGATGGGCCAATCCTGGAAGGGCACGCCGGTGATCAGCCACGGCTCCTACATCTATCTGATCGGCCCGGACGGGGCGCTGCTCAGCATCCTGCCGCCGGTCCTCAGTTCCGAGGCCATGGCCGGCATCATCGCGCGCTACCTCACTCAGTCCTGATCGGCGGGTCCGGCCTTCCCATTGTCGTTCTCGAATTCGCCGGCCGTCTTTTGCGGAATCGCCTTAGCGGTTTCCCGACTTGCCGGGTTCGATGGGATCGGGTAGGCAGGGCGGCATCTTGCGCTTGGGGCCTGCCAGCGGGCGTCCCCGCGCGGGTCCACAACAACCTAAAGGCCTGATATGAAAAAGATTTTGATCATCGGCGTGATCCTCATCGTGGCCGTCGTCGGCGTCGGCGCTTACGTTCTCTTGTCTTCCATCGATTCAGTGGTCAAGGCGGCGGTGGAGGAGATCGGGTCCGACGCGACCGGCAC
>JAUVQB010000447.1 GCA_030598385.1 Alphaproteobacteria bacterium
AGAAGGTACGGTTATTTCTTGCGATAGGGGTCGAGCATGATGACCTTGCCGCCGGCCGGGGCCTCTTCCTCTTCGGGCGCTTCGTCGTCGGCCGCTTCGCCGGTCCGGGAAGCCACCTCAACGGGCGCAAACGGGCTGTCGGCGGCCGATGGCTCGGCCGGCTGCTGACGCTGTTCGGGGGCGGCCATGGGTGTCACGACATCGCCGCCCTCGCCCTGGATGGAATCGAACTGCAGGCCGAAACGCACCGAAGGGTCGGCGAAGGCGCTGATCGCCGAGTAGGGTATGGTCAGGCGCTCCGGCACGTCGGAGAAGCTGAGGGTCACGCCGAAGGCGTCCTCGCCGACATCCAGGCCCCAGAACTGATGCTGCAGCACGATGGTCATCTCGTTGGGATAGCGGCTGCGCAACTGGGCCGGGATATCGACCCCGGGATCATTGGTGCGGAAGGAAACGTAGAAATGATGGTCGCCCGGCAGGCCGCGCTCGGCCGCATAGCTCAGCGCCCTGCGCACCACGCTGCGCAGCGCCTGCTCGACCATGGCGTCGTATCTAAGGCCTTCCTCGCCCATCCGCGCCCATCCGCGCCCGCCCGACGCTTGCTTCGCCGCTCCGGATCCGCCGGGCTGCCCCCAATCCCGCCGATCGAGTGGGGCACTTCTGTTGCCAGGTGTGCCCCGAACCCCGCCACGACGTGCTAGCGCCGTGGGCTTGAAGGTAGGCTTGTCAGCCGCCGTTAGGCAGCGAGACGCGCCTCAGCATAGTTGTCATTCGCAACTACGTTATGGCCCGATAACGGTGGTACCATGCCGGGCACCGAACTAGCCTTTACCACGCGCGTCGATCCTGGTTCGCCCCCATGGATCCCGCCCCGTCCGGCTTTATTCGGGCCGGGGCGGGCGAATCTGGTGGAGGCGCCGGGTACTGCCCCCGGGTCCGCTGCGCTTATTCCGCAAGCCCGTGTAGCGCCATAGCCGGTTTCCCGGCCCCTCTAATATAGAGATTTTTCGCCTTCCGGGAAAGTGCCGGCGCCACTGAGCGCAATTATTGCGGTAGAAGCGCCGCCCTGGCGGCATCCGGGCGGGCAAGCTAAGCTCGCGCCCAACCGCAGCAAAGGGGAGAGAGCCATGGCCAGAGTCAGCTTGACGTCGAGTTATCCCGTCTCGCCCGAGATCATCTGGAAAATGATCGGCGGTTTCAATTCGCTGCCGGAGTGGCATCCCTTGGTGGCCAAGTGCGATATCGAGACCGAAGGCAACACCACCCTGCGCCGGCTTCATCTCACGGGCGGCGGCACGATCCTCGAGAAACTCGAGAAATCGGAAGAGGATGGCCAGTCCTACAGTTACTCGATCGTCGAAAGCCCGCTGCCGGTCAAAAACTACAACGCCACGATCAAGGTGAGCGAGGCCGAGGGCGGCGGCTGTTCGATCGAGTGGTCGAGCGACTTCGAGGCTCAGGGCGCGCCGGAAAACGACGCGGCCAAGGCCATCGAAGGAATCTACCAGGCCGGATTCGACAATTTGCGCAAGATGTTCGGCGGCTGACGGCCCCCGGTTTCGCTCTATCTATCCGATTGCCGAGCCCTACCGCCGAACCCTACTGCATGACGATCCGCGGCGCTTGCGCGGCCTCGCTGCCGAGGGCGGCGGAGACCTTCTCCCAGACCCGCCGGGCGATGGCCACATAGACCTTGGCATGCGGGTTGTCGGGCTTGGAGACGACGATCGGCCGGCCGCCGTCCGAGGTCTCGCGGATCTCGATATCGAGCGGCACCTCGCCGAGGAACTCCATGCCCAGGGTCTCGGCCTCGCGGCGCGCGCCGCCGCGGCTGAAGATGTGGGATTCGTGGCCGCAGTTGGGGCAGGTGAAGTAGCTCATGTTCTCGACGATGCCGAGCACGGGCAC
>JAUVQB010000308.1 GCA_030598385.1 Alphaproteobacteria bacterium
TGGACGACAAGATCATCAAGGCGGCCCAGGAGAACGGCGAGCCCATCGACGCGCTCACGAAACGCACCACCCAGGCATTCCACGACGATATGGCCGCGCTCGGCGCGCTCGAGCCCCGCATCGAGCCGCGCGCGTCGGGCACGATCCCCGAGATGATCGCGCTCATCGAGGTGTTGATCGAACGCGGCCACGCCTACGCCGCCGACGGCCACGTGTTGTTCGACGTGCCCTCGGACGCCAACTACGGCTGCCTCTCGCACAGGAACAGGGACGAAATGGTGGCCGGCGCCCGGGTCGAGGTGGCGCCCTACAAGCAGGACCCGGCCGATTTCGTGCTGTGGAAGCCGTCGAGCGAGGCGCAGCCGGGCTGGGACAGCCCCTGGGGGCGCGGCCGGCCGGGCTGGCACATCGAGTGCTCGGCCATGAGCGCCAAGCACCTGGGCGAGACCTTCGACATCCACGGCGGCGGCCAGGACCTCATCTTCCCGCACCACGAGAACGAGATCGCCCAGTCGTCCTGCGGCACCGACGGCGGGTTCGCCCGCCTCTGGATGCACAACGGCTACGTCGTCGTCGGCGGCGAGAAGATGTCGAAAAGCCTCGGCAACTTCCTCACCGTGCGCCAGCTCCTTGAGGAGGGCTTTCGCGGCGAGGCCATCCGGCTCGCCCTCCTGAGCGGCCACTACCGCCAGCCGCTCGACATCACGCGCGAGAAGATCACCGAGGCCAAGGCCCAGCTCGACCGGTTTTATGGGGCGTTGCGTCCCCATGGTGCAATTTTGGTGGGCGCGGGCCGGGCCGGCGACGAGCTCCTGATGGCGCTCGAGGACGACCTCAACACGCCCCAGGCGATCGCCAAGCTGCACGATTGGGCAAGCACCCTCAACAAGACCGAGGACCCCGGCGCCCGCGAAGCCATGAAAGCGGCGCTCGTCGGCGGCGGCGCGATCCTCGGCCTACTGCAGCAGGACCCGGAGGCCTGGTTCAAAGGCGGCGCACTGTCCGGTACGGTAACCTTGAAGTTCGGCGCTTCCGGCACGCTGACAAATGCCGGGGCGCGGATCGACGCGCTTGTTGCAGAACGCGATCGGGCGCGCAAAGCACGGGACTTCGCCGAGGCCGACCGCATCCGCGACGAGCTGGCCAGCCAGGGCATCCTGTTGGAAGACGGCCCCACCGGCACCACCTGGAAGCGCGGCTGAGCGGAAACACTAAAAGGTCCACCACAGAGACACAGAGTCTCGTGTCGCGCGAACAAAGTTCACGCAATCGAATTGAAATTGGTTTCTCTGTGATCTCTGTGCCTTGGTGGTAATTCCCTTCGAGTGCTCGGGCACCGCCTACCCCATTTGAAGGGCTGGACTCCGCCAGCCAGGCGGCGGAAGCTCGGATCATGTCTTTGACCGGTCACCCGAACGGCCCCGCGCCCGAGACCCTGCCGGCCCTCTGGTATCACGACCCCGAGGTTTACGCCCGCGAGCGCCAGGCGATCTTCCGCCGCCACTGGTGGCCGCTCGCCCGGGAAGACCAGCTCGTGTCCTCGGGCGCCTATGCGGCGGGCGAGATCGCCGGCTGGCCGGCTTTCGTGATCCGCGGCAAGGACGGCGAACTAAGGGGCTTCCACAACGTCTGCCGCCACCGCGCCGGGCCGTTGGTGCGCGAGGCGGCGGGCCGCTGCGCGGCGCTGACCTGCCGCTATCATGGCTGGCGCTACGATCTGGAGGGGCGCTTGAAAAGCGCGCCGGGCCTGACGCTGGGGGAGGACCTGGAGGCGGCGGAGTTTTCGCTCCATCCGCTCCGGGTCGCGAGCTGGAACGGCCTCGTCTTCGCCTGCCTCGACGACGCAGGCCCGGACCTCGCCGCCTGGCTCGGCGACATCGTGGCGATTGCCGAGGGCTTTCCCGCCGTCCCCGACATGGCCTTTCAGGGCGAGATCGTGAAAGCGGGTGCGGCCAACTGGAAGGCCTACGGCGACAACTCCTGCGAGGGCTACCACGTGAAGCTCGTCCATACCGGCCTCGGCAAGACGGTGCCGGACGAGCAGGTCGAGATCCGGCCCTACGAGAACGGCGCCTTCATCGGCTTCGACGTGACCTACGCGCCCTCGGCCGCGGACCCGTCGCGGCGCGGCAAGGGCTTCTGGGTCTACAAGTTCCCGGGCCTGCTGCTGCACTTCTCGGACTTCGCCTTCAACCTGGAGATCGTGATCCCGACGGGGCCGCGCACGGTCTTCCTGCGCCGCTGGTTCTGGTGCGCCGAAGAGCTGGCGACAGCAGCCGGCACCTCGGCCCGAGCGGCCATCGACAGCGCCGAGCAGGTGATGGGCGAGGATTTGGAGATCTGCGAGCTGGTGCAGAAGAACCTGGAAGCCGGTGTCTACGAGTGCGGCCGCCTGTCGCCCACGGAGGAGGTCGGGACCATCTTTTTCCAGCAGCTCGTGCGTGCCGCCCTGGACGGGACCGATGGCGACCCTCCGTCCGCGCCGTAGCTTCATCTTCTGCCCCGGCACCAAGCCGGAGATGTTTCCGAAGGCGCTTCGGAGCGGCGCCGACATCGTCTGCGTCGACCTGGAAGACGCGGTCGCCCCGGCCGAGAAGGCCGCGGCGCGAGAGAAGACCCTGGCCCTCTTCGAGCAACCGCAAGCCGAGGACGATGTGGAGCGCATCGTGCGGGTGAACTGCCTGCGTACGCCCGAGGGCATGGCGGACGTGCAGGCGGTGCTCGCCTCCGCGCGCCCGCCGCCGGCCCTCATGCTGCCCAAGGTGAAGGGGCCGGAGGAGGTGCGCGGCCTGGCCGACCTGCTCGACGAGTTCGGCCGTCCTTGCCGGCTCCACGTCATCATCGAGACCAACGAGGGCCTGGAGGCGGCCCACGAGATCGCCCGCGCCTGCGAGCGGGTCGCGGCGCTCTTCTTCGGCGGCGTCGACATGGCGGCCGACCTGCGCTGCGCGGCGACCTGGCCGGCGCTCGCCTACGCCCGCTCGCGGACGGTCCACGCGGCGGCCA
>JAUVQB010000487.1 GCA_030598385.1 Alphaproteobacteria bacterium
CGACCGGGCGCGATCTCTGCCTGGTACACAACGGCTCCCTTTCCAACCACAATCGCCTGCGGGCCTGGCTGCGCCGCCGTGGGGTCGAGATCCAGACCGACAACGATTCCGAGGTGGCGGCCGGCTACCTGACCTATCGCCTCCGCGAGGGCGCGAGCCTCGAGGAGGCGCTCGAGGCCGCGATCAAGGACCTGGACGGTTTCTTCACCTTCGCCGTCGGCACCCGCAACGGGTTCGCCGTGGTGCGCGACCCCATCGCCTGCAAGCACGCCGTTTTGGCCGAGACCGACCAGTGGGTCGCCATGGCGACGGAATACCGGGCAATCGCGAAGCTGCCGGGAGCCGAAGCGGCCCGCATTTGGGAGCCGGTGCCGGGCGAGATCTACTCCTGGGAACGGACCGGGATGAACGCCGGGGAGACGCACTGAGATGACCCGGCTCGATCTGGCGGAGATGAGCCTCAGAGAGGTCAACGGCGAGCTGCAGGCGCTGGAAGCGGGCGTGAACGACCTGGACTGGCGGGTCGCCAACCCCCAGGGCGCCCACGCCGTCGCGGTCGGCCTCACCGCGCCCATCCGGCTCACCATAGAGGGTCATGTCGGCTTCTACTGCGGCGGCATGAACCAGAATGCCGAGATCAAGGTCGAGGGCCACGCCGGCCCCGGCCTGGCCGAGAACATGATGTCCGGGTCGGTGCGGGTGGCCGGCAACGCCTCCCAGATGGCCGGCGCCACCGGCCATGGCGGCCTCTTGGTGGTCGAGGGCGATACCTCCTCGCGTTGCGGCATCTCCATGAAGGGGATCGACATCGTGGTGAAGGGCTCGGTCGGGCACATGAGTGCTTTCATGGCCCAGAAAGGCCATCTCGTGGTCTGCGGCGACGCCGGGCGCGACCTGGGCGATTCGATCTACGAAGCGATCCTCTTCATTCGCGGCAAGGTGGAGAGCCTGGGCGCCGACTGCGTGGAGAAGGACATGGCCCCCGCGCACCGCGAGGTGCTGGCGGGCCTGCTGGCCGAGGCCGGCGTCGACGCGGACCCGTCGGAGTTCCGGCGCTACGGCTCGGCCCGCAAGCTCTACAACTTCAACATCGACCACGCGGACCAGTACTGAACGTTCCAGCGAGACCCAAAGCCATGACCGTAGATCCCCGCACCCTCCGTTCTTCGTCCAGCTTCCCGCCCCACGTGATCGCCGAGATCCAGCGCGCCGCCGACCAGGGCCTTTACGAGATCCGCGGCTTCGGCGCCAAGCGCGCGCTGCCGACGTTCGACGATCTCGTGTTCCTCGGCGCCTCGACCTCGCGCTATCCGCTCGAAGGCTACCGCGAGAAGTGCGAGACCAAGGTCGTCCTGGGCAGCCGTTTCGCCAAGAACCCGATCGAGCTGAAGATTCCCATCACCATCGCCGGCATGAGCTTCGGCGCGCTGGGCGCCAACGCAAAGGAGGCGCTCGGCCGCGCCGCGACGGCCATGGGCACGACCACGACGACCGGCGACGGCGGCATGACGCCGGAGGAGCGGGAGTCTTCCAAGACCCTGGTCTATCAGTTGCTGCCCTCGCGCTACGGCATGAACCCGGACGACCTGCGCAAGGCCGACGCCATCGAGGTGGTCATCGGCCAGGGCGCCAAGCCCGGCGGCGGCGGCATGCTGCTGGGCCAGAAGATCACCG
>JAUVQB010000441.1 GCA_030598385.1 Alphaproteobacteria bacterium
CCTTCAAGAGTTCGACCAGGGGACCCGGATCGCCATTCAGTTCGGGCCGCTTCACGGGCTTGGGCCGCTGGTCGTCGGGCACTTCCAGGCCCTGTTCCACCGCCGCTAGGATGCCCTGACCCAGGCGACCTTGGGCGAAATCGAGACTGAGGCCACGGGTGCGGCCGAGGTGCTCGGCGCTCTTCGGCCGATGAGCGGCGATGTCCATGAGCTGTTCGTCGCGCAACACCCGGTTGCGCGGCACGTCGCGGCGCTGCGCTTCCTCCTCGCGCCAGGCTGCCACCGACTGCAGCACGGCCAGGAACCGGCGGTCCAGCGAGCGCGGCTTGAGCCGCCGCCAGGCGTCTTCCGGGGCGAGGCGATAGGTCTCGGGAGCGGTCAAAATATCCATCTCCTGGCCGAGCCAGGCCTCGCGTCCGTTGTGGCGCAGCTTGCCTTCGAGCTTGCGGTAGATCGGTCGCAGATGAATGACGTCGGCCAGGGCATAGTCGATCTGGCGCTGGGTGAGGGGGCGATGGGACCAGTCGGCGAACCGCGAGGTCTTGTCGATCTTTGCGCCAGCCAGCTCGCGGGCCAGGGTCTGATATGCCACCGATTCGCCGAAGCCGCAGACCATGGCCGCGACCTGGGAGTCGAAGATCGGCTTCGGCAGCTGGCCGGTCTGATGAAAGAAGATCTCGAGGTCCTGGCGGGCCGAGTGCAGGACCTTGAGCAGGCTCTCGTCCGCGAGCAGCCGGTAAAGCGGCGCGAGATCGATCCCCTCCGCCAGGGTGTCGATCGCCACCGCTTCCTCTGGGCCCCCAATCTGCACCAGGCAGAGCTTGGGCCAGTAGGTGGTGTCGCGCATGAACTCCGTATCGAGGGCAATAAAGTCGGCGCCGGACTGGCGATCACAAAATGCCGCGAGTTCGGCTGTCTTGGAAATCAAAGTCATTGCCCCTGCTATATCGGGATCCGCCGAGTCGGAAAAGGCGAGAGTGGCCGGCCCGCGCCATTTCTCGCTTTTCCGGGCCACTAGCGTTGTTGCGGGCCCCACCCGTCGGTGTCTTGGGGGTCCTGCGCAGCCTTGACAAAAACAGCGCGGCCGTGCCTTTTCAGCGCCGAACCGGCCAATCCTCAAGTCACTCCCCCGGGACAGGTCCCCCATGCATCCCTATCGCACGCAGACTTGTGGCGCGTTGCGCCTGTCCCACGCCGGCGAGCGGGTGCGCCTCTCCGGCTGGGTCCATCGCAAGCGCGACCATGGCCAGCTGCTGTTCGTCGACCTGCGCGACGTGGGCGGCCTCACCCAATGCGTGATCGATGTCTCGAGCCCGCTGTTCGAGGCGTTGGAGGCGGTCAGGCCGGAAAGCGTCATCACGGTGACGGGCGGCGTGGTCGAGCGCAGCGAAGAGACCGTCAATCCCGAGCTGCCGACCGGCCAGGTCGAAGTGCGGGTCGAGGAGTTCGCGCTGCAGTCCGCAGCGGCACTCTTGCCGCTCCAGGTCAACAGCGACGAGGACGCCGGCGAGGAGATCCGCTTGCGCTACCGCTATCTCGACCTCCGGCGCGAGAAGATGCGCGACCGCATCCTGCTGCGTGCGCGGGTCATCGACTCGATCCGCCGGCGCATGGTCGAGCAGGGCTTCACCGAGTTCCAGACGCCGATCCTGACGGCCAGCAGCCCGGAAGGCGCGCGCGACTATCTGGTGCCGAGCCGCATCCATCCCGGCAAGTTCTACGCCCTGCCCCAGGCGCCGCAGATGTTCAAGCAGCTATTGATGATCGCGGGCTTCGACCGCTATTTCCAGATCGCACCCTGCTTTCGCGACGAGGACAGCCGGGCCGACCGCTCGCCGGGCGAGTTCTATCAGCTCGACTTCGAGATGAGCTTCGTTACCCAGGAGGACGTCTTCGCCGCCATCGAGCCGGTTCTTGCCGGCCTGTTCGAGGA
>JAUVQB010000083.1 GCA_030598385.1 Alphaproteobacteria bacterium
ACTTGGTGACCTCCAGGCCGGAGACCTCCGGCAACTGGATGTCCATGAGAATCAGATCGGGATGATGCTGGCGGGCCAACTGTAAGGCCTCCATGCCGTCCTTGGTCTGCAGAATGTTGTAGCCATGGGCCTCGAGCAGATCATGAAACAGCTTCATGTTAAGATCGTTATCCTCCACCACGAGGACCGTTTTGGTCGCGCCGTTCATCATCTTACTCACTTCTGCAGGCGCCGAGACCTTCGGTTCAGCCATGCGCGCTCCTCCTCAATCGTCGCGGCCGTAGCGCGCGCGAACGAGACGACCAATTTGCCCGATCCATCTCGCCCGCTGGCAGCTGTCGTCGCCAGGCCGGCGCAACACATGGGTCACAGGATTACGGTTGCAAGGTTAACATTCCGTTAGCATTTGTTGGGAAAACCACGGACTTTTGTCGGACCCGCGGTTTACCGGCAGAATTGGGACCATGCGAATCGGCATCGATCTGGGCGGCACTAAGATCGAAGGTATTGTCCTCGACGAATCGGGCAAAACCTTGGCCCGCCGCCGCCTGCCCAGCCCCCAAGGGAACTACCGGGCGACCCTGGACGCCATCGCCGATGTGGTCCTCGGATTGGAACGGGAGACCGGTGGCCGCTGCAGCGTTGGCATCGGCATTCCCGGCGCCCTGTCGCCCGCCACCGGGCGCATCAAGAACGCCAATTCCACCTGGATCATCGGCGAGGCTCTCGACCGCGATTTGGCGGAGCGGCTTGGCCGTCCGATCCGGCTCGAGAACGACGCCAACTGCTTCGCCCTGTCGGAGGCCGTGGACGGCGCCGGGGCCGGGGCCGGGAGCCTGTTCGGCGTCATCCTCGGAACCGGCGTGGGCGGCGGGCTGGTGGTGGATGGTCGGCTGATCGGCGGGCGCAATGCCGTCTCCGGCGAATGGGGGCACAATACCCTGCCCTGGCCCGACGAAGCGGAACGCCAGGGCCCGCGCTGCTATTGCGGCAAGCGCGGCTGCATCGAGACGTTCCTCTCGGGCCCCGGGCTCGCCCGTGATCACCAATCCGCTTCGGGGCAGGCCTGGCCGGCGGAACGAATCGTCGCCAGTGCCGCCCAAGGCGATTCGGGCTGCGGCGCCACCCTGGCGCGCTACGAGGACCGGCTGAGCCGCGCCCTGGCCAGCGTCATCAACCTGCTGGACCCGGAGGTGATTGTCCTGGGCGGCGGCCTGTCCGGCATCGCGCGGCTATATGTGGCCCTGCCGCGGCTCCTGCCCGCCTACGTGTTCGGCGGCGAAGCGGAGACGGCGGTCCTACCGCCGCGCCACGGCGACTCCAGCGGCGTCCGCGGCGCGGCCTGGCTGTGGCGCACGGACGAGCTCGAGGCCGCTGTGCTGCCGCCAGATCGGTCCCAGGGGTCATGAGCCATCTCTGCCGCGACTGCCTTTCGGTGGAGCCGGGCGCGGAGTCGCTGGGCCGCTGCCGGCACTGTGCCTCGCCGCGACTCGTCGCCCATCCGGAACTGGCCGAGCTCGTCATTGCCCACATCGATTGCGACGCCTTCTACGCCAATGTGGAAAAGCGCGACAACCCCGCCATCCGCGACAAGCCGGTCATCGTCGGCGGCGGGCGCCGCGGCGTTGTCGCGGCGGCCTGTTACGTGGCGCGGCTCTATGGGGTGCGTTCGGCCATGCCCATGTTCAAGGCTCTCGCCGCCTGCCCGGACGCCGTTGTGATCCGCCCCAACATGGCGAAATACAAGGAGGTCGGCCAGAGCATTCGCGGCCTCATGCAGGAGACCACGCCCCTGGTCGAACCGCTCTCGATCGATGAGGCCTTCCTGGATCTCAGCGGCACCGAGGCCCTGCATGGCGGGGCGCCGGCGCGAACCCTCGCGGCGCTGGCGCTGAGGATCGAGCAGGCCTTCGATCTGACGGTGTCGATCGGCCTCAGCTATAACAAGTTCCTCGCCAAGGTCGCCTCGGACCTAGACAAGCCGCGCGGCTTCGCGACGATCGGCCGAGGCGATGCGCGCGCCTTCCTGGCCGACCGCCCCGTCGGCATCATCTGGGGGGTCGGCAAGGCCCTGCAGCGGGCCCTGGGGCGCGACGGCATCGTCAAGGTGCGGGATCTCTGGCGCTACGAGGAATCCGCCCTAGCGGCGCGCTACGGCGCCATGGGACACCGCCTCCACCATTTCTCCCATGGCGAGGACGACCGCCGGATCGACCCGGACGCGCCCACCAAGAGCATTTCCGCCGAGACCACCTTCGAGAAAGACCTGAGCGACGGCCCGGCCCTGTCGCGCGAGCTCCGGCCACTCTGCGAGACCGTGGCCCGGCGCCTCAAGCGGTCCGGGTTGGCGGGCCGAACGGTCACCCTAAAGCTAAAAACCAGGGACTTCCGGCTGCTCACCCGGCGCCAGCGCCTGTCCGATCCGACTCAGTTGGCCGAGCGCATCTTCGAGGCGGCCGGCAACCTCCTCGGCCGCGAGAGCGACGGCCGCCAATTCCGCCTGATCGGCGTCGGCGTCATCGACCTTGCCGAGGGCGCGGAAGCCGACCCGCCAAACCTGCTCGAACCGGAGCGCGCGCACCACGCCAGAGTGGAGCGGGCGATCGACCAGATCCGGGACAAGCTGGGGCCGGAGGCCATCGTCAAGGGGCACGCTTTCACGTGCCCGCGCGGCAAGCCGAGAACCGCCGAGGACTAGTTTGCCTTGCACCTTAAGCGCGCTCGGCGATGTCGGCCCAATCCTTGACCCGGTGGCGTCGTCCTATTGGCAGGACACCTCCGGCAGCGAGGACAGCGTTTCGAGCTCCGCGTCGATCGAGAAGTCGCCGTAGTCGATGACCATCTCATCGAAGATCCCATTGGAAAACACGCGAAAGCCCTGCTCGCGATCAGGCTCGGGGGTTCGCCGGTCGAGTGGAAAGAACGCCAGCCGCACCCGCCAGGAGGGTAGGTCTGCGATCATCGCCGACTCGACGGTGGCCGACTCGCCCGCCGCCAGCGCCGAGACCATGGCGGCACTGACCCCAAGCAGATCTTCGTCGCCGAAACCGTCGAACATGACCCGCCAGAGCGGCAGCCCGTCTTCTTCCGCCAGCGCCATCATCTCTAGGCTGTAGTTGGTCGGGAATACGGTCCCCTCCGGGAGCAGGATGACACGCTCCTCGGGATCCTGGTACACGGCGCGCCCGCCCAGCCCGGGTCCGTCGAGTTCGGCATGGCCGCGCACCGACTCGACCGTGCCGCCGGCATGGAATCGGCGAATGAAAAAGCGATACTTCAACCCGTCCTTGGATTCCCAAGAATTCATCGCCCAGTTGGACTGGATCGGCTGGCCACGTCGATTCACCAGGGTCAGCAAAGTTCGCTGGCGCACGGTCCAGCCGTCGCACACATCGTCCCACTCGTACTCCAGCCGGCCCTTGGCCTGGGTCACGCTGCTGCCGCTGCGCGCCTGGCTCAGCGCCAAGGCGTAAACCGCGCGATGCGGTGCGATCGTGACCGCAGCCCACAGTTCCCCGCTGGCCGCGGTCAAGACCGCGATCCCAAGCGCCAGAGCCACCGCCGGGCCTTGCAGCACCCGGCACAAAGCACATGGCCCCATGGCGTACCGGCGGCCGGTCGAGGCCCAACCGGTCGGGCCGCTCCGCTCACGGGTTTTTCCGCTGATTCGAGCCATCTGTTGGTAATGTGCGTACGCCGGTAGGTCCTTGCAAGGCTTACCGCCCCATTGCGAAAGCGCATCATTTCAGCCACTGGCCGGCCGTCCGCGCTATCCTCAAGGCAATCGCTCCGGAGGCCCGCCCATGCGCAAGTTCCCCAAGGTGATCCGCCTGGACAGCTCCGATCTGCAGGTTTTCCCGCAGGCCGCGGCGCCGGGCGAGTGGGCGGTCCCCGGCAGTTTCGTCTTCTCCGACGCCAAGTTCGAGGATCTGGCAGGCAAGGAACGCCTCGCCTTCGCCCACGGCTGGCTGGGCACGGAAAGCTTCGGCTTCGCCGCCCTGGTGGAAGTTGCCGAAATCTCCGAGGCCGAGTTTTTCCAGGTGGTGGAGCGCCTGGCGCAACTCTTCGTCGAACGTTACCGGGCGCCCAGCTTGGGCGAGGCCCTGCCTGCCGCGCGCTTGGAGGCCGATTACGCGGCCGCGCTCTCAAATCACAAGATGCACCAGCTCCTCGCCATGGAGCGCGAGGGCGGCCCTCAAGGGCTGGTGGAACGGGTCCGCCTGGTGCGGCCCGAGCGGGCAAGCAGCCACGCGAAGATCTGGGAGATCGTGGCCGACGAAGCCACCGACGCCACCGACGCCACCGACGCCGGCGAGGCCAATGACGGAGAAGACGGGCGGTCCTGAACGGCCCGTCTTGCCGCCCCCTCTATATTCCACTGCCCGGCCTGCTAAGATCACGCGACGGCCCGATTCGGCCGGGGGCGACGGCTGCGGCTTTCGCCGGATCGCGAGAACAGGTCATTTCGTGGAGGTTTCAGATGGCGCGTGCGCTTGTTCTGGCCGCGGCCATACTCCTGAGCGCCAATTCAACGGCCCACGCCGCGGACCCTCAGGGGTACTACACGATTCAGGGCGTCGGCCTGGAAAACTGCGAGGTCTGGCTGGGCGAACGGCTATCCGACGGCCCGACCGCCTGGTACCACCAGCAGTGGGTGCTGGGCTATGTCACGGCGTTCAACCGCTGGGTCCACGACGGCAGCGACGTGGCCATCAATCTGCCCACCGACAAGCTGTTCGAATGGCTCGACGAATACTGCCACCGGAATACGGAACAAAACCTGTCGCTGGCAACCGAGGCTATGGTCTGGGCGCTCCGCGAGCGGCAACCCTGAAGCCAGCAGGCCGGCGCCGCGCCTTGGCGAAGCGGAATCGCCTTAGTGGATAAAATCTAACATATGGCACCCCTACGACCCCATCATCCCGGCGGCCAGATAGTGTGTCTCGACCGTCCTTGCCCGGTGGACGCGGTGCGCCAGTTGCGCGTAGCCCACGTTGTCCCACGGATCGCCGCCCGAGGCGGGAGCGAGATCCAAATCTCCGCCGTCAGGCAGGGGCGTGAGGGCCGCATCGGCAACCTCGTAGTCCGGTTCCTCCTGGCAGATCTCGTCGTCCTCGTCGAGCACGCGCATCATCGAGCAGTCCTCTTCCATGGCGATCGACAGGCCGTGATCGGTCAAGGTCTTGCCGCTCATCATGTAGCTGCCCGTGTCCAAGGTCAGAGACGCGACCGTAAAGGCCACCGGCATGGCGCACCCGGACACAAGCACGGGAATCGCTAGAAAACACAGCCAGCGCACTCTTATCGTCCCCTTTTCCTTGCCTCGCCCGGCGGCACGACAAGGACGTCACTTCACCCACGTGAGCGGGGAGGCTAGCAAAACGCCATTAAGACGCTTTTAAGGGTTCGATAAAATGCTTTACGAAACAGCGCTTTATACCAAAGGTCCTGGGGAATTATGCGTCCCCTTTGGGCTCCGGGAGAGACAGCCTGATGGATAGCTCCCTGAGCCGTTCCGGCGGCACTTCCGCGGGCGCCTGCATCATCAGGTCCTCGGCGCGCTGGTTCATGGGGAAAGCCACGATCTCCCGCAGGTTGGGCTCGTCGGCCAGCAGCATGACGATGCGGTCGAGGCCGGGCGCGGAGCCGCCGTGCGGCGGCGCACCGAATTTCAGCGCCGTCAGCAGGCCGCCGAAGCGCGCCTCCACCTCTTCCTGGCTGTAGCCGACGAGGGCGAAGGCCTTGTACATGACCTCGGGCAGATGGTTCCGGATCGCGCCGGAGGAGAGCTCCACGCCGTTGCAGACGATGTCGTACTGGAACGCCTTGATGGTCAGCGGATCCTCGTTTTCCAGCGCCTCCAACCCACCCTGGGGCATGGAAAAGGGGTTGTGGCTGAACTCGAGGCGGCCGGTTTCCTCGTCCATTTCGTACATCGGGAAGTCGACGATCCAGCAGAAGCGGTAGCTGTCCCTCTCGAGGAGATCCAGCTCGCGCCCCAGCAGGTCGCGCACCTGCCCGGCGAACTTGGCGGCGGCCGAGGGCTTGTCGGCGGCGAAGAAGACCGCGTCGCCGTCGCTCAAGCCGGCCGCCTCCTTGATGGCGGCAGTGCGCGCGGGCTCCAGGTTCTTGGCGATCGGCCCCTTGGGGCCGTCCTCGCCATAGACGATGTAGCCGAGGCCGGCGGCGCCCTCTTTGCGGGCCCAGTCGTTCAGCTTGTCGAAGAAACTGCGCGGCTGGGCCGCGGCGCCGGGCGCCGGAATGGCGCGCACCACAGCGCCCGCGTCGACCGCCTTGGCGAAGATGCCGAAGCCGCCGCCGCGAAAGGCCTCGCTCACGTCGACGATCTCCAGCGGATTGCGCAGGTCCGGCTTGTCCGAGCCATACTTCAGCATCGCCGTCTCGAAGGGAATGCGCGGGAACGGCGCGGGAGACACCTTGCGGCCAGCCCCGAACTCCTCGAACAGGCCGGCAAGAACCGGCTCGATGGCGGCGAAGACGTCCTCCTGGGTAACGAAGCTCATCTCGAAGTCGAGCTGATAGAACTCGCCCGGCGAGCGGTCGGCCCGGCTGTCCTCGTCGC
>JAUVQB010000257.1 GCA_030598385.1 Alphaproteobacteria bacterium
CCCGAGAGCCCCATGCTGGTCTCCGCCCGCCCGCCCTTGGCGCGATTGAGACGCACCACCTCGGCAAGCCCCCGGGTGATCAGCGCGGCACGGGCGTTTTCTCCCAGGCCCCGTCCGATCACGATGCCGCAGGCGATGGCGATCACGTTCTTGACCGCGCCGCCCACCTCGACGCCGGTCACGTCGTCGGACAGATAGGGCCGGAACCGCCGGCCGCCGAGGGTATTGAGCAGCGGCAGGCCGACGCTTTGCTCGGTGCAGGCCAGCGTCACGGCGCAGGGCAGGCCGCGGGCCACTTCGGCGGCGAAGGTCGGGCCGGAGAGCACGGCCAGCGGCTGGCCGGGCAGGACCTCGGCCAGCACCTCGCTCATCAAGGCGCCGCTGCCCCGCTCGATCCCCTTGCTGCAAATCACCAGCGGCCGGTCCTTCGGCAGCACCGCTGCCAGGCGTTCGGCGAGCGCGCGCAGGTGTTGGGCGGGCACCACCAGAAGCAGGATTTCACAAGCCGCGGCGCTGGCCAGATCGCCAGTCGCGCGGATCCCAGGATCAAGGGGCATGCCCGGCAGGTAGCGCGGGTTCTCGTGGCCGGCATTGATCTCGTCGACGAGGCCTTGGTCCCGGGCCCAAAGGACCACCTCGTGATTGGCCTGGCTTACCGCCTGGGCGAGCGCCGTGCCCCAGGATCCGCCGCCGAGCACCGCGACCCGGGTCACCGACCAAACCTCCCCCGGCGAAGCCTCCCGCCGGCGCGCCGGCCTCGGGTGGGGGCGGCGGTTCGCGGGGCCATCAGAGGCTCAGATTGAAGGCGATCGAGATGCGCATTTTCTCCCCGCGATAGGGGCGCACCGCGTGCTGGAGCCAGCTCGGGAACAGGATGATCATGCCGCTGTGCGGCTGCAGCGTGTAGGACGCGCCAACCGAAGCCCCACCGGGCCCGGCGAAGGTCAGCATGGGCGCATACATGGCCGGCGCCACGCCGAGCGGGTCCTGAACTTCGAAAGCGCCGCCGAGCGAGGGGTTCTCGCCGATGCCGCCGTCGTCCACGTAGTAGCTCCCGGACCAGAAAGCCCCGGGATGGGTGTGAAACTCGTTGGCCGCGCCGCTGCGGTTGACGTTGGCCCAGCAATTGATCTTCCAGCGGACCTTGGCCGGCTTGCCCTCGCGGCTCACGGTCATGCTGTCGGCCAAGCTGCGCGCCGCCTGCAGGACCTTTCTCAAGGAAGGGCCGCCCCAATCCTGCATGTCCCAGGTGGATTGCCAGCCGCCGAGATTGGAGTGCTGGGTCCCGGGATCACTCTCGGCGCGCGTCAAAATAATGTCCGTAAGCGCTAGGTTGATCTTATCGGCCGCGGGCACTTCGGCCATCACCAGGGGCGTCGAAAACAGCTTCAGGATGTCGGCCTTGAGCTCGGTCTTGGTCACGCCGCGTCCTCTCCCCCCGCCGCCGACCCCAGGGACCCCAGCGCCTCCAGCGGCCAGCGCGGCCGCGGCGCGAAATCGAATCCGTCGGTCAGACCCAGGGCGAGTCGCTCGAGGCCCGCCCAGGCGATCATCGCCGCATTGTCGGTGCACAGCCAAGGCGGCGGCGCGATCATCCGCGACCCGGCGGCTTCCGCCGCCTCGGCCAACCGCGCCCTCAGCGCCTGGTTGGCTGCGACGCCGCCCGCGACCACCAACGGGCCGCTGCCGCCGCCGGACTGGAACCGCGCGAGCGCGTTGCCGCAGCGATCGGCCAGGACCTCGGCGACCGCGGCCTGGAACGACGCGGCGAGGTCCGCCGCGTCCCGGGGCTCGAGCGCCGCGCCATCGCCGGCGGATAGGGCCATCGCCTTGTGGCGCACCGCGGTCTTGAGGCCGGAGAAGGAGAAGTCCGCCCCGGGGCGGCCCAGCATCGGACGCGGCAGGTCGAAACGCGTCGGATCGCCCTCTTCGGCCGCCCGTTCGACGGCCGGACCGCCGGGATAGCCGAGGCCGAGCAGCTTCGCCGTCTTGTCGAAGGCCTCGCCCACCGCGTCGTCGACGGTGGTGCCGTAGCGCTCGTAGCAGCCGACCCCCCGGACCGCCAAAAGTTGGCAGTGACCGCCCGAGATCAGCAGCAGCAGGTAGGGGAAGTCCAAGGGCTCCATCAGGCGGGCGCTGAGGGCGTGGCCCTCCAGATGGTTGACCGCCAGGAAGGGCTTAGCGCTGGCCGCGGCGATGGCCTTGGCCGTCATGACGCCGACGAAGACGCCGCCGATCAGGCCGGGCCCGCCGGTGGCGGCGACACCGTCCAATTCGGCGCAGGCAACCCCGGCCTCCTCGAGGGCCCGCTCGACCAACTTGTCCAGGTGATCGAGATGGCTGCGCGCGGCGATCTCCGGCACCACGCCGCCGTAGGGCCGGTGCTCGTCCAATTGCGAGAGCACCAGGTTGGAGCGGATGCGGCGCGAGCTGTCCACCACCGCCGCCGCGGTCTCGTCGCAGGAAGTCTCGATGCCCAATACGATTCTGGGGAGTACGATCATGTGGGAGAGCCTAACGCTGCGTCGCGGCCCTGACCAGGGAGCGCCGCGCGGCTTTCGGGCCTTTCCTCGGGCGTATGCGCGGCCTAAATAAAGGCCATGATCAGGCCCGTCTTGCGCATCGGCACTCGCGGCAGTCCCTTGGCCTTGGCCCAGGCGCGCGAGACCCGCGAACGCCTGGCCGCCGCCCATCCGGACCTGGCAGACCGGGACTCTTGCGAGATCGTGGCGATCAAGACGACCGGCGACCGGGTGCACGACCGGGCGCTCGCCGAAGTGGGCGGCAAGGGCCTGTTCACCAAGGAGATCGAGGCGGCGCTCGTGGACGGCCGGGTCGATCTCGCCGTCCACTCCATGAAGGACGTGCCGACCTGGCTTCCCGACGGGCTCGAGATCGCCGCGGTGCTGCCGCGCGAGGATCCGCGCGACGCGTTTTTATCGCCGCACGGCCGGCGGATCGCCGATCTGCCCCCAGGCGCCGTCTTCGGCACGGCGAGCCTGCGGCGTCAGGCCCAGGTGCTGGCGCTGCGGCCGGACCTCAAGTGCGTGCTGCTGCGCGGCAATGTGGACACGCGGCTCAAGAAGCTGGCGGCCGGCGAGGTCGACGCCACCATGCTGGCGCTGGCCGGCCTCAGGCGGTTGGGGCGGGAGGCGGAAGCGCAGGCCGCGCTCGATCCGGAGGAGATCCTGCCGGCGGTCGGCCAGGGCGCCATCGGCCTCGAGGTGCGCAGCGAAGACCGACGCGTCAAGGATTTGGTCCGCCTAATCGACGATCCGGCGTCGTCGCGCCAGATCGCCGCCGAGCGGGCCTGCCTGGAGGTGCTCGACGGCTCCTGCCGCACGCCG
>JAUVQB010000329.1 GCA_030598385.1 Alphaproteobacteria bacterium
CGCAAAGGGCGAGGAGGCGAGCCCGGCGGCGCGGAGCCTGGAGCGGCTCGAAGTCTTGGCCGCCCAGGATCGGAGCCAGGAGATGGAGCCGCATCCGCCGGTGCTCATCGTCCCCGAGGTGCTCGGCCGGGCCGATTGCCAGCACTTGATGTCGATCTTCGCCCTGCAGGGCAACGTTTGGGTCGATCCGGGCCACGGCGACAAAGACATGGCCGACGATTACAAGATGCGCGTCCACGATTACGGCCGGCTGGACCGGATCGACCACTTTGTGATGACTCCGAAAAACCGGCAATTTATCGGCTCGCGGCTTCAGGCCCGCTTGTTTCCGGAAATCCGCAAGGCGTTCCAGTACCGGATCACTAGATACGAGCCCTACCGAATTACGTGCTACGAGGGCGAGCGCGGCGGTGAAATGCTCGGCCACCGCGACGATTCGCAGCCCATGGTGGCACACCGTCGTTTTGCGGTATCAGTCAATCTCAACACCGAGGAATTCGAGGGTGGGGCCCTCCGGTTTCCGGAGTTCGGCGGCCAGCGCTACCGTCCGGCGACCGGTGCCGCCATCGTCTTTTCTTGTTCGCTGCTGCACGAAGCCTTGCCGGTGACAAGTGGCCGGCGCTTCGTCGTGCTCGGCTTTCTCTCGGGCGAACATTGATATCGCCAAACCCGCCGACTTCAGCCCTTGCGGCCGTCAGGGGGCAGCCATCATAAAATCGAATCCGACCACGACCAGCGCGCCGAGCGAAATGCCGACGAGGACTCCCAAGGCGGAGTAAAGTACACGTCGTGACTGCGGCGTGCGGCGGCTTTCGGTGACCGAACGCTCCATTGTTGGCCTCCTTTTTATGGGATCGAGCATAACACGTCCGCGTCTTGGTGTTAGGGCGAAATTCCGGCGCGCCGGGAACTTTGCTAGCGTCTCCGCGGGCTGGTCGGCACATCATGCGCGATCGCGCGGACACGGGGAGTTGAGGGGCTCATGGCAACCAACGACAATTGCTGCACGCTCGTACCTTACTTCAAGGTTCACGACGGCAAGCTTGCGGATTTCAAGGCCCTATGCGAACGCTTCATGGCGAAGACCGGGGAAGAGGAGAAATGCCTGTTCTACGGTTTCAGCTTCGATGGCGATCAGGCCCATTGCCGGGAGGGCTACGAAGACGCGGCCGGCGTGTTGGCCCACCTGGAGAACGTCGGTCCCTTGTTGGAGGAGGCGCTGGCCATCGCCGAGCTGTCGCGCCTCGAGGTCCACGGCCCGGAGGCGGAATTGCAACAGTTGCGCGAGCCGCTGGCGGCCTTGGGCCCGCAGTTCTTCACCCTCGAATACGGTTTTCGGCGCTAGCCTGCGAAGCTGACCAGATCCGCCGCCGGTCTGCGGCCGGGGATCTGGGTGGCCCGGCCCCGGAGGATGGTCGCTCGGCCCGCTCCGGCGCCGGCGCGCGCGGCTCGGCCATGAGTCCTGCCCGGAGATCGGCTGTCTTACCGTATGCGGGACTCGAACCGCCAAAAGTAACGCAAAAGTAACCTGTCGCCCCTAACAGTCTTGCAAGTCTCTCGCATGGTCATCTCCGTCGATGGTGGCCCGGTGGGGTGCGGAGTGCATTCGAACGCGGCTGAGTAAACTTCTTCGGAGGTTCCTGACGATGTGGATCAAGGATTTAAGGCGGACGCTGGCCATCGGCCTGGCAATTCTGATGGCGGTCATGACCCTGCCGGCGGGGCTCGCCCAGGCGAAGATGGTTCCGACCGACCAGGTCATCGAACAATCGACTTCGTCGGACGATCGGACTCAGGTCCGAGACTTCCTGGCGCGAGAGGACGTGCAGCAGCAGTTGACCCTGCTCGGGGTGGACCCCGAAGAAGCGGCGAGCCGGGTCGCCGGCCTGTCGGATGCGGAAATCCAGCAGATTGCCGGACAATTGGACGAACTACCGGCCGGCGAGGGCGGGGTGGGGGTCGTCGTCGGGGCGATCCTCATAATCTTCCTGGTGCTGCTCGTTACCGATCTGTTGGGCCTGACCGACGTCTATCCCTTCGTGAATAAGTGATAGCGGGTCCGTGCCATGTCGGCGCGGCGTCTTCGCGGTGTCCTCCTGGCCCTGTCGGTCCTGACGCTCGGGGCGTGTACCACGCCCCAGACGACGGCGCTGATCGAGGCTCCTGGGGACCTACCGGCCAGGGCCGCGGTGCCGGACGTGCCGTTCTTCCCGCAGGAAGACTACTATTGCGGCCCGGCCGCGTTGGCGACGGTGCTCACCTGGAGCGGCCGGCAGGCCGCGCCGGAGGAGCTGGCCGCCCGGGTCTACACGCCGGGGCGCCAGGGCACGCTGCAAAACGATATCCTCGCAACGGCCAGACGCGAGGGACGCCTGGCGGTGCCGCTGCCTTCGCTACGCGCCGTCATGGCCGAGCTCGCCGCCGGCCGCCCCGTGCTGGTGTTCCAGAACCTGGCCTTGGACTGGTATCCCCAATGGCACTATGCGGTCGCGGTCGGCTATGACCTGGAGCGGCAGGAGATCACCTTGCGCTCGGGACGCGAGGCCGAGCGGGTGACATCGCTCGACACCTTCGAACGCACCTGGGAGCGGGGCGATCATTGGGCGCTCGCCGTGCTGCGGGCGAACCAATTGCCGGTGATTGCGGACAAGCGCGCCGTCCTGCGCGCGGCGGCCGGGCTCGAGCGGGTCGGGCGCGGACCGGAGGCGGCGGCGGCCTATTCTACGATCCTGGTCCGCTGGCCCGGCAGCTTCGCCGCGCTCATGGGCCTCGGCAACGTGTGGTTCGCCGACGGTGATATGGCGGGCGCCGAGCTCGCCTACCGGCAGGCGATCGTTGCC
>JAUVQB010000246.1 GCA_030598385.1 Alphaproteobacteria bacterium
AAGTACTGGACCTCGGAGGTGATGTTCCGAGCCAGCGCCGGGGCCGTGAGGCACAAGGCGATTAAAAGTACCGTTAGTCTCAGCATAGGGTTCCTCCCAGTTTTCGCGTCTCCCGCCGGCCTAGGCCTGTCCGCGGGACGTCTTCTCTACTCCAGTGCGATCAGATCCGTTGCCAACAGGCGCAAAGTCGTAAGCGACTGCTCCACCTCGCCCCCGCGCTCACACTCCTGACCGCAGCGCTCGCATTCGGGCGCCTCGAACTCCAGCGCCCGTGATTTCTCGACCCTCGATGCGGGATTTCCCCTCCGCGTCTTTTTTTCGAGTGTAATGAATACGCATCCGGCGCTCAGATTCAACCGTAAGATGGACCTGGGCCGCGATCCCGGCCCCAGATTGGGGCGATTTCCTGCCAGGGTCGGGCCGTCTCTCGCGTTGCAGCCCGCGGGACGGTCGCCTTCTTTACTCACGGGAGTGTGTACACCACGCGATGGATTTGTGCCTTCCGGCCTCTCGAAACCCGCCTATCTTATGCCCATCGGCCGTGTCGCCCGGGGTGCGATTTCGGCGGATAGCAACGACACAGGCAGCCGCATTATCGGCGCGGCCGCCGATCTTGCGTTCGAAGGGTGAGCCTTGCCATGGCAGACGCGCGCGGATTGCCGTCGCAAACACAGCCGGACAGATTTACATGCTTGGCGGCGAAGGCCCGTGCCGGGCAGTGGTCCGCGGCTCGCGACATAGACTGGCGCCGCCCACCACGTCTTCCTCTCTGGATCACGCGGGACCAGGCACGCGCCACGATCAGCCAGCTTTACCACGGCGAGGTCGCGACCAGCCGGCTGTGCCAAACCTTGCTGCGCGAATTCGAGCCCGGCCCGGCCCGCCAATGCCTGGAATTTCAAACCAGGGATGAGTTGCGCCATGCCGAGGCGTTCAAGAGATACCTGGAGTCTCTGGGCGGCGTCGCCGAAATGGACGACAACCTGGCGTGGGCGCTCGATTCTGCGGGCAGTGGACCAGCCGGCCCCCTCGGCGCCATGGTGGCTTTTCATGTCGTGGTCGAAGGCGAGGTCTTGCGGGTTCAAGACTCGCTTACCCGCCTCCTGCCCTGCCCGCTCCTGAGGCAAATCAATCGGCGGGTCGCCCGCGACGAGGCGCGCCATGTCGCTTTCGGCCGAATTTACCTCACCGAAGCGCTCGCCAATCTCTCCACGGAGGCTCGAAGCCGCCTCTACGGCTGGGTCTACGACCTGTGGCGCCAGACCACCAAGCTGGCCTTGGCAGAGAGCGTCGGCAGCGGCACAGCCCGGCGTATCCTGCGCTCTTGGCTCAGCGGCGGCTGGCGCCACCACGAGGCGGCGCTGCACCAGATCGGTTTGGCGCCCGGGCCCGATTGGGGACGCGCCGCATGATCTCGATCGTCATCCCCACGCTGAACGAGGCGGGCCGGCTGCCGCAGCTTCTCGCGCGGCTCGCGGCCGAACCCGTGCCCCGCGAGGTCATCGTCGTCGACGGCGGCAGCCACGACGCCACCGTCTTTCTCGCCCGCGCGGCCGGCGCCCGCGTACTCCGTGCTTCGCCCGGCCGCGGACAGCAACTTGCAGTGGGTGCCGCTGCCGCAGGCGGCGATGCTCTTCTTTTTCTTCATGCGGATTCGCGCTTTCCCCCTGGCGGCCTCGCGCAAATAGAGACGGCCTTGGCGCTCGATCCCGACTGCCCCGGCGGCAACTTTCGCTTGCTCTTCGACGGCGACACGCCCTTTAGCCGCTGGCTGACGGGCTTCTACGCGCGGATCCGCGCCCTCGGCCTCTACTACGGCGATTCGGGTGTCTTCGTACGGCGCAGGGTCTACGACGAGATCGGCGGCATCCGGCCCATCGAAGTCATGGAGGACTACGATTTCACCCGCCGCCTGGAGCGCGCAGGCCGAACCTGCTGCATCGATGATCCCCCGCTGGTCACCTCGTCCCGGCGCTTCGAAGGCCGCCGGCCTTTTGCCATCGTCCTAGGCTGGCTCGAGATCCACGCGCTCTACCACCTCGGCGTCTCGCCCGGGCTGCTGGCGCGGCGGTATGAATCGCAACGCAGCCAAGCCTATGAGTCACGCTCACTGTTACGGAGAGTTGACGGATGACATTTTCCAGGCGCCGTCTGTTCACTCGCGCGGCGAGGCTCGCCGCTGTTATCACCGTGAGTCTTCCGCTCGCGGGGTATGCTTCCGTCGAGGCGCTGTTCGCGCCCAAGTCCGAACTCTGGGCCCGCTGGCAAACCCATGACCCGGCCTCCGGCGCGGAAATCGATCACGAGGCTTGGGGCCGCTTGCTGAAGGCCTACCTGCATACCGACGGCGATGGCCTCAACCGCTTCGACTACGCCGCCGTCACGACGCTCGACCGGGTCGCCCTGGGTCGCTATGTCGCGGGCCTCGCCGGCCTGCCGATCGACGGCTACAGCCGCGCCGAACAGCTCGCCTATTGGATCAACCTCTACAATGCCCTCACGGTCCAGGTCGTCCTGACTCATTACCCGGTCGCAAGCATTCGCGACATCGACGTCTCGCCGGGCATCTTCTCCGACGGCCCCTGGGACAGGCCGCTCGTCACCGTGGCGGGCGAGGCGCTCACCCTCAACGACATCGAACACCGCATCTTACGGCCGATCTGGCAGGACCCGCGGATTCACTATGCGGTGAACTGCGCGTCGGTCGGCTGCCCCAACCTCCAGGAAATACCCTTCACGGCCGAGAATGCCGAGGGCCTGCTGGAAAGCGCCGCGCGCACCTACGTCAACTCGCCGCGCGGCGTGCGCCCCGGCTGGAACGGCCTCATCGTCTCCAGCATCTACGTCTGGTTCCAGGAGGACTTCGGTGACAGCGACGAGGGCGTAATCGCACACCTCGAGCGCTATGCAGAGCCGGAAACCTCGGCCGCAATCAAGCAGGCACGAAGGTTGGCCGGCCACGCCTACGATTGGTTGCTGAACGATGCCCATCGTGCCGGCTGGTGAATGGCGGCGAGCCTGCGTTCCAATTCGCTCCCTCCTAGTCCCGCAAGACTAACCGCTACGAACGTCGAGATCCATCATGCGGTAAGGACGCGGCGAGGGCCGCTTAGCCGATCGCCAAGGCGCTGGGCCACGATAGGCGCGAGCCCAAGCGCGGTCTCATGGCCCCGTTTCGACCGGGTATCCTGCCTTGTTCCAGGCGCGGAGCCCGCCGCCGAAATAATAGACCCGCGTGAAGCCCCAGGTGAGCGCCAAGGCGCTGGCAAATGCCGAAGAACTGCCAATCTCATCAATCGTACCAGTGTAAAAGACAACCTCCGTGCTTTTGCCCACGATGTCCATGAGCGCAGTTTCTTTGAATCTCTTCTTGGCTGGGTCTTTGGGCCCGCCACGCGGAAGGTGGGCCGTACCGGGTATGTGACCCTCTTTCCACCACTCCGCTTCGGCCGTGCAAATGAACGT
>JAUVQB010000019.1 GCA_030598385.1 Alphaproteobacteria bacterium
CACGCATTAGAACATGACCGACAGGCTGCTCTACCTTGCCGTTGTCGCCATCTGGGGCACGACCTGGATCATGATCAAGTTCCAGATCGGGGTCGTGCCGCCCGAGGTCTCGGTCGCCTACCGCTTCGCGATCGCCGCGCTCTTCATGTTCGCCTGGGTAGCCGTGCGGCGCCTGCCGCTGCGGTTCTCGCCGCGCGATCACCTCTTCATTGCGCTTCAGGGCGCGCTCATCTTCTCCACCAACTTCGTGCTTTTCTATCTGGCGGCCGTAAGCCTCAGCACCGGGCTGCTGGCGGTGGTGTTTTCCACCGCCTCGATCATGACCCTGCTGTTGACGGCGGTGCTCAAGCGCCAACGGCTGTCGGCGCGCACGGCGTTGGGGGCCCTGCTCGGCTGTTCTGGGATCGCCCTGGTGTTCTGGCCGGAGATCGCGGCCTTTTCCCTCGGCTCGGGCGCCGGGCTCGGCTTGCTGCTGTCGCTCGGCGGGACCCTCAGTTTTTCCCTCGGCGGCCTGGTCGCGGCGCGCAATCAGGCGGCCGGCCTGTCGGTGCGCGGCAGCACCGCTTGGGCCATGGCCTACGGCACGCTATTGCTGAACCTCTTCGTCGTCCTGCGTGGCGCGGACTTCACCTTCGACCCGGCGTTTGCTTACGTCGGCTCTCTCCTCTACCTGGCGGTCTTCGGCTCGGTGATCGCCTTCGCCTGCTATTTCGCCCTCCTGGCGCGGATCGGCGCCGAGCGCTCGGCCTATGCCACGGTGCTGTTCCCGATCGTCGCGCTCACCATCTCGACCCTGTTCGAGGGCTATCACTGGAGCGCGATCGCCCTCATCGGGGTGCCGCTGATCCTGGCGGGCAACCTGCTGGTGCTTGCCAAGCCGCGGACGGGCGCATTTCGCGCCTCGGGCGGTTAGGGCCGGGTCCGCGACACAAAAACGGCTACGGCAGAAGCCGCCAGACCACGGCGTTCCTCAGATCGGTGTCTTCCAGCGCCCGGTCGGTCTTGACGGCGTAGGCGATGACACGTTCGAGGCCGGCCTTGGGCAGGAAGCCGCGGCCGGGGTCGCCGACCAGGACCGTGATGCCGTCGCCGGCGAGGCGCCGGAGCCAGGGCTCGACCCGCGCCGCCAGATCCCGCTCGTAGAACACGTCGCCGGCCAACACCAGGTCCCAGTCGGTCCGCTCGCGATCGATCACGTCCCCCTCGACCACGGCGATCTCGACGCCGTTCAAGGCCGCGTTGAGGCGAATGGCGGCGGTCGCGAAGGCGTCGACCTCGCTCGCCGTCACTTCCGCCGCGCCGGCCATGGCGGCGGCGATCGCCTGCAGGCCGGAGCCGGCGGCGAAGTCGAGCACCCGCTTGCCGGCGACCTCATCGGTGTGGTCCAGCAGATAGCGGGCGAGGGCCTGGCCGCCGGCCCAGGCGAAGGCCCAGAAGGGCGGCGGCAGGCCGGTCGCGGCCAGCTCGGCTTCGCCCGCCTCCCACAGGGGGATCGCCTCGTTCGCCAGCCAGAGCCGGATTTCCGGCGTGAGCGGCGGCGCCTCGACCGCGGTATTGGCGCGGATGAAGGCCGCCGGGTCGCGCCCGGCTTCAGCCTGCTGCGGCATGGATGAGCGCCGATTCGGCCAGCAGACCGGCTAGCAGGATCCAGCCGACGAAGCGGTTCGACTTGAAGCGCATCAGGCAGTCGCCGGGGTTTTCCGTATCGAGGCCGGCGAGTTGCCAGGCGAAGTGGGCGGCGACCAATGCGACCGCCAGCAGGAATGGCCAGCCGAGCCCGGCCGCCAGTCCCGCCGCCGCCAGCAGCGCCGCCGTCGCGGCGTAGAAGGCCGCGAGCCAGGGCCGGGTCCGGTCGCCCAGCTTGAGGGCCGTGGACTTCACGCCGATCAGCGCGTCGTCCTCCTTGTCCTGATGGGCGTAGATCGTGTCGTAACCCAGGGTCCAGCAGAGTCCCGCCGCGTAGAGCAGGACCGGCGGCCAGGCGAGCCCGCCGGTCACCGCCGCCCAGCCCATCAGCGCGCCCCAGTTGAAGGTCAGGCCCAGCCAGGCCTGGGGCCAGTAAGTGAAGCGTTTCATGAAGGGATAGGCGAGGACCAGCGGCAGCGCGGCCAGGCCCAGGAGGATGGCGAAGCCGTTGAGCTGGACCAGCACCAGCAGGCCGGCCAGCAGTTCGAGGGCGAGGAACACCAGGGCCTGGCGCGGCGTGATTTGGCCGCTGGGGATCGGGCGCGCGGCGGTGCGCGCCACCTTGGCGTCGTAGTCCCGGTCGGCCAGGTCGTTGATGGTGCAGCCGGCGCCGCGCATGATGAGGGCGCCGGCGGCGAACAGCAGGGCGAGGCGCCAATCGGGCCAGTTGCCGGCTGCCGCGGCGGCCAGCGCCAGGCTCCACCAGCAGGGAAACAGCAGCAGCCAGGTGCCGATCGGCCGGTCGAAGCGGATCAGCCGCAAGTAGGGCCGCGCCGCCTCGGGCGCCAGGCGCAGCGACCAGTGATCACTCCGAATGTCGCTGGGTATGTCGTTCGCCAGGGATTTCCGGCCGGTGGTCATTGTCAAATCACTGCCCGCACCCAAGTGAATGGGTCTAATCTTGAGGACCGGCGGGCAAAAGACAAGATCGCTCGGCCCGGGCAAGTGGGTGGGGCCTCACGGTCCGGGTGAGCGCCCCGGGTGAGCGCCCCGGGTGAGCAATGGGAATTGGCGGAGCTTGGCCAAGCAAGTGGAACGGGTCGAAACGCGGCTCTATGTCGAGGAATCGCTCCAGGCGGGCGTCACCCTCGGCCTCGACCATGCGCGGGCGCATTTCCTCCGCTCGGTGCTGCGCTTGAAGCGCGGCGCCCGGATCGCCGTATTCAATGGGCGCGACGGCGAGTGGGCTGCGCGCCTCGATGCGCTCGGCAAGGGTTGGGCCTCCCTCGTCGTCGGGGACCGGCGGCGGGCGCAGGAGCCGGGCCCCGACCTCTGGCTCGTCTTCGTGCCGATCAAGCGCGCGCGGCTCGATTTCCTGGTCGAAAAGGCGGTCGAGCTCGGCGTGTCCCGCCTGCAGCCCGCGATGACCCGGCACACCGCAGTCTCGCGGGTCAATCAGGAGCGGCTCGCCGCCAACGCCCGCGAAGCCGCCGAGCAGTGCGAGCGCCTCAGCGTGCCCGAGGTGGGCGAGGCGCGGCCGCTGTTCGACATCATGGGAGACTGGCCCACCGAGCGGCGCCTCTTGGTTTGCAGCGAGCGCGGCGCGGCCGAGCCGCTGAGTGTCGTGCTGCAGACCGCCGCCGGGTGCGCACAGGCCCCTTGGGCCATCCTGGTGGGCCCGGAAGGCGGCTTCGCACGATCCGAGCTTGACGGGCTCTTGAAACTGCCTTTTGTTACGCCGGTTGGCCTGGGGCCACGGATACTCCGGGCCGACACGGCGGCAATCTTTGCGCTTGCCTGCTGGCAGGCGTTTTTAGGAGACGGTGCGACCCGGCCAGCGATGCGCGAGACCTGAGCAAGCGTTTCGGCATCGAATTCTTCCCCGACCTACGGATTACGTTCACGAGAAAGGCCCGATCGAAAGCCATGTCGGCCCCGCCCAAATCAACCGGCGAACCCATCACCAGCAAGGACCAGTTGCTGGCCTACATGGCGGCCGGCTGCAAGCCCCGCGAGGACTGGCGGATCGGCACCGAGCACGAGAAGTTCGCCTTCACCCGCGAGGACCTGCGGCCGCTGCCCTATCACGGCGCACGCGGCATCCGAGCGCTGCTGGAGGGGATGGCCGCCCAGTTCGGCTGGGCCCCCGTGTTCGAGGGCGACAACCCGATCGCGCTCGTCAAGGAGGGCTGCAACATCACGCTGGAGCCGGGCGGGCAGCTCGAGCTGTCGGGCGAGGCGCTCCGGACCATCCACGAGACCTGCGCCGAGGTGCACGATCACCTGGATCAGGTGAAGGCCGTGGCCGATCCCCTGGAGATCAGCCTGATCGGGCTCGGTTTCCAGCCCCTGTGGGGCCGCGAGGATATCTCTTTTATGCCCAAGGGCCGCTACCAGATCATGGGCGATTATATGCCGACCAAGGGCAATCTCGGCCTCGACATGATGCTCAGGACCTGCACCGTGCAGGTCAACCTGGATTTCGAGTCCGAGGCCGACATGGTGAAGAAGTTCCGCGTCTCCTTGGCCCTGCAGCCGCTGGCGACCGCGCTGTTCGCCAATTCGCCCTTCACCGGCGGCCGGCCCAACGGTTTCCTGAGCTACCGCAGCCACATCTGGACCGACGCCGACCCGGACCGCTGCGGCATCCTTCCCTTCGTATTCGAGGACGGCATGGGCTTCGAGCGCTATATCGACTACGCGCTCGATGTGCCGATGTATTTCGTTTACCGCGGCGGCGAGTATCTCGACGCCAGCGGCCTGTCGTTCCGCGATTTCCTGGCCGGCCGCCTGCCGCTCCTTCCCGGCGAGCTGCCGACCACCAGCGACTGGGGCGATCACCTCTCGACCATCTTTCCCGAAGTGCGGCTGAAGACCTTCCTGGAGATGCGCGGGGCCGACGGGGGCCCGTGGAAATCGCTCTGCGCCCTGCCGGCCCTTTGGGTCGGCCTGCTTTACGACCAGACGGCACTGGACGCGGCCTGGGATCTGGTGGCCGACTGGACGCCCGAAGAGCATGCCGCCCTCAGGGCCGAGGTGCCCCGCCTGGCGCTCAAGACTCCGTTTCGTGGCGGCACCGTGGGGGATCTGGCGCGCCAGGTCGTGGCGCTCGCCGAGGCCGGCCTGCGGCGCCGCGCGATCCCCGGCAAGGGCGAGCCCGACGAGACCCAGTACCTTGCGCCCATCCAGGAGATCGCCGAGACCGGACGGACCACGGCCGAAGAGCTGCTGGCGGCCTACGAGGGCGACTGGCAGGGCCGACTCGAGCCGCTGTTCCGCGACCACGCTTACTGATCGGTCCTGTCACCACGCCTTCGGGAGCCGCCGAAACGGGTGGGTTCGCGGCCGGGTGCGCGGCCGCAGCCGGGCCGGGAGCGCCTCATGAGCGGGCGGGCAAATGGATTTTTGGCGGAAAACCTGGGCCCAGATAGGGTGAGAGCCGCGATTGGGGGGAATCGCGGCTCTCTAGGGGAGGTATGAGGGTACAGGTAAAAGAGGAAGCGTTACCGAGGCCTATTTAGTCCTCAAACTCTTAACAAATGGTTAACAGAATTTAATTGAATCGCCCGCCGGGTAAATTTTTTCGGCCGGGGCGGAATTTCACCGGGTCGGACCCCGCTGGGCTCGCTCAAGCCGCGGTCCCGCCCACGGTGAGATTGTCGATCAAGAGGGTCGGCAGGCCGACGCCCACGGGCACGCCCTGGCCTTCCTTGCCGCAGGTGCCGATGCCGCTGTCGAGCCTCATGTCGTTGCCGATCATGGAGACTCGGGTCAGCGCATCCGGGCCGTTGCCGATCAGGGTGGCGCCCTTGACGGCTGGCCCGAGCTTGCCGTCCTCGACCAGATAGGCCTCGGTGCAGGAGAACACGAACTTGCCCGAAGTGATGTCGACCTGGCCGCCGCCGAAATTGACCGCATAGAGGCCTTTTTGCGTTGCCGCGACGATCTCTTCCGGATCGTGGGCGCCGGCCAGCATGTAGGTGTTGGTCATGCGCGGCATGGGAATGTGGGCATGGCTCTGGCGCCGGCCATTGCCGGTCGGCGCCATGTTCATGAGGCGCGCGTTCTGGCGGTCCTGCATGTATCCGACCAGGATGCCGTCCTCGATCAGGGTGGTCGACTGGCAGGGCGTGCCCTCGTCGTCGACGGTCAGCGAGCCGCGCCGGTCGGCCATGGTGCCGTCGTCGACCACGGTGACGCCGGGCGACGCGACCCGTTCGCCCATCAAGCCGGCGAAGGCGGAGGTCTGCTTGCGGTTGAAGTCGCCCTCGAGGCCATGGCCGATGGCCTCGTGGAGCAGGATCCCGGGCCAGCCGGGGCCGAGGATCACCGGCATTTCGCCCGCCGGCGTGTCCACCGACTCCAGGTTGACCAGAGCCTGGCGCAGCGCTTCGTCGACCGCCGCCTGCCAATAGTCGGGCTCGATCAGGCGCGAGTAGTTGATCCGGCCGCCGCCGCCATAGCTGCCGCTTTCCATGCGATCGCCCTGGCCGACCACCACAGAGACGTTGAGCCGCACCAGGGGCCGGATATCGGCTGAGCGCTCGCCGCCGGCGCGCAGGATCTCGACCGCTTGCCACTCGCCGGCCAAGGTGGCCATGACCTGGCGCACCCGCCCCTCCTTGGCGCGGGCGTAAGCGTCGATATCGGAAAGCAGCGCCACCTTGGTCTCGAAGGGCACCAAACCAAGCGGGTTCTCATCGGTGTAGAGTAGCCGGTTGGTGCCGGCCGGGGCCTCGGACATGACGCCGGCCCGGCCCGTCTTCACGGCCTTGACCGTGTCGGCGGCGCGGCCAACCGCGGCTTCGCTCAGTTCGCTGGAATGGGCGTATCCCGCGGCCTCTCCAGCGATAGCGCGCAGGCCGAAGCCCTGGGTGGTATCGAAGCTGGCGGATTTCAACACGCCGTCGTCGAAGCTGAGCCCCTCGGACTGACGGTATTCGAGGAACAGCTCGCCGTCATCGGCGCCGCCGAGCGCATCGTCGACCAGGCTTTCCAGTCGCGCCCGGTCGAGACCGGCCCGATTGAAGAAAAGCTCGTCGGCGGTGGCGAGATTGGACATGTGGGCACTCCGAGGTCAGATTTGGCCGGCGAGGGCGGCCGGATCAAACGATTCAACGGCCAATATGAACCCCTCACGCGACAAAATCACGCCCGAGAAGAGCGCAACCCAGGAAACCGCGCTTTCGCCGGCCAAGCCCGCTTGGATCCCCGTTTGAATCTACGCTTGGATCTGGTGACGGCGGTGCTGGTGATCGGGAGCTGAAAGGGGCCCTGGGCGAACCCCCGGGCTTGTCGTGGCCCCGGCTCAGCGCACGGGCGGCAGCGAATCGCCGAAACGGTGCTCGATGGTCTTCGGCGGATCGTTGAATTGAACGCCGATGCTCTCCCCGTCCTGCCAGATCAGTTTGGTGGTGAACTCGCCGAATCGCTCGATCCAAAGAATGACCTCGAGACCGCAATCGATCTCTTTTTCCGCGAGAAGCTGGACGCCCTTGAGGGAGAAGTTAACGATGCGACAGTTGGTGAGCTGGCCGGCGCTGCGCAGCTTGCCGGACCATAACACAGAGGCGCGCGCGTCCTCGCGCCGCTCATTTCTTTCAGTTTCGATACTCAAAACATCCTCGACAATTCGTGCCAACTCCGTGAGCTCGTCTTGAAATTCGACCCCCATGGTGGTGCCGTTGCGCCAGGCGACGCGACCGGCGAACTCCCCGACCCGCAGAATTCTAACGCGCACGTGCGCGTTGGTCTCGATTGGCTGGGAAGTCCGGATCTTGACCCCGCCGACGGAGACATTGAGGACCTCGCAGTCGACCTCTTCATCCCCGGAGACCAATTTCCCGGGACAAAGGGTCGAATGGCGCCGGCTCTTCTGCCGATCAACTAGCTTCGCTAACTCGCTCATACGGGGGGGGGATGCCTGCTGTGGTGCCGGACCCGCGGGAATTCAGCCCATTCAGCCTAGATTCTGTAAGCTGGAATCGTTTCGAATCGCTTAAGGCAGGGAGGAAAATCGCGGAAAATGGGGAAACTGTGGGTTCAGGCGGGGCGCCCGCTTTTTTTGGGGTGCAATTTGGGCTCCATGTCAACCCGGGCCGGCTTCGGCGCGGGGCTCGGCGCGGGGCGCCGAGATCGGTTGCTCCGAGCCTTTGAGAGCTCCCGTCTTGCACCGCCGTGTGGCTATGGCCTGCACTTGTCGGGTATGGCAACTTGGGTTACGGTCGCGCGGATATGGAGAGGGTTTTTTGGGGGCTTGAGCCGTTCTCGTCGGTGCCGGGGGGTCCGCAAGCCCCTTATGTGACAAGGGGTTCTGAAAGCATGGCTTTCATCGACAAGCTGCTGCTTGCGTCGCTGAGTATCGTGACGGGGATTATCGCTTGGGCGGGGCTCGCCAAGCGCGCGGTCGCTGCCGGCCCGGTGAACTGGCAGATGGGCTTTCGGCCGCCGGTCTCGCCGACGGCGGAGGAGATTCACTGGTTCAACGACGTCATCCTGCTCCCGCTCGTCATCGCCATCGTTGTCTTCGTCATGGGCCTGCTGGTCTACGTGATTTGGCGATTTTCGGAGAAGCGCAACCCCACCCCATCCAAGACCACCCACAACACGGCGATCGAGGTCCTCTGGACGGCGGTTCCAGTGATGATCCTCTTCGTCATCGCCATTCCGTCCTTCAAGCTGCTGTACTTCGCCGACCGCATCGAAGAGGCGGACATGACCCTCAAGGCGACCGGCCGGCAGTGGTACTGGAACTACCAGTATCCGGATCACGGCGGCTTCGAGTTCGATGCCTATATGGTGGCCGACGCAGACCTGCAGGAAGGCCAGAAGCGGTTGCTCGACACCGACAACCTGGTCGTTCTGCCGGTCGACACCAATATTCGCCTGCTGATCGCGGCAAGCGACGTGCTGCACGCCTTCGCCCTGCCGGCCATGGGCATCAAGCTGGACGCGGTGCCTGGGCAGGTCAACGAGACCTGGGTGCGGATCAACCAGGAAGGCACCTACTACGGCCAATGCTCCGAGCTCTGCGGCACCGGCCATTCCTATATGCCGATCACCATAAAGGCGGTTTCAAAGGCGGCGTTCGAGGATTGGATCGCCCAGGCGAAGTTAGACTTCGCGGCGGTGGATTCAGACCATGACGA
This sequence comes from Alphaproteobacteria bacterium, assembly GCA_030598385.1. Taxonomy (GTDB): domain Bacteria; phylum Pseudomonadota; class Alphaproteobacteria; order Kiloniellales; family JAKSDN01; genus CALJXB01. Next base: position 8,775 of record JAUVQB010000019.1, read on the forward strand.
CCTTCGTGTAGCCGAGGCGGCGGCCGCCGCTGGGCCGGCGGGCGATCAGACGGCAGGCGTTCAGACGGCAGTGGCGGGGGACTGAGCCATGGCGCACGAAACCGGCGACGCGCACGCGCACGATCATCACGACCACACGCCCAAGGGCCCCTTGCGTTGGCTCTGTTCTACCAACCACAAGGACATCGGCACGATGTACCTTTGCCTGGCGATTCTAGCCGGGCTCATCGGCGGAATTTTCTCCGTCATCATGCGCATGGAACTGCAATCCCCAGGCGTTGGCGTGCTCGACGGCTTCGACGATCCCGGTCAGCAGTGGAACGTGTTCATCACCGCGCACGGCCTGATCATGGTGTTCTTCGTCGTCATGCCGGCGCTGATCGGCGGCTTCGGCAATTGGATCGTGCCGCTGATGATCGGCGCGCCGGACATGGCCTTCCCGCGCATGAACAACATCTCGTTCTGGCTGCTGGTGCCGTCCTTCGGCCTGCTCTTGGGCTCGGCCTTCGTCGGTCCCGGGGCGGGGACCGGCTGGACCGTCTATCCGCCCCTGTCCGCGGCAGAGAGCCACCCGGGGCCCTCGGTGGATATGGCGATCTTTTCGCTCCACCTGGCGGGCGCCTCGTCGATCCTGGGTGCCATCAACTTCATCACGACGATCTTCAACATGCGCGCGCCTGGCATGACGCTCCACAAGATGCCGCTGTTCGTCTGGTCGGTCCTGATCACGGCCTTCCTGCTGCTGCTGGCGCTTCCGGTCCTGGGCGGCGGGATCACCATGCTGCTGACCGACCGCAACTTCGGCACCGCCTTCTTCGATCCTGCCGGCGGCGGCGACCCGGTGCTGTTCCAGCACCTCTTCTGGTTCTTCGGGCATCCCGAGGTCTACATCATGATCCTGCCGGCCTTCGGGATCATCAGCCAGGTGATCTCCACCTTCTCGCGCAAGCCGGTGTTCGGCTATCTCGGCATGGCCTACGCCATGGTCTCGATCGGCTTCATCGGCTTCATCGTCTGGGCCCATCACATGTACACGGTGGGCATGGATGTCGACACGCGGGCCTATTTCACGGCGGCCACCTTGATCATTGCGGTGCCGACCGGTGTGAAGATCTTCTCCTGGATCGCCACCATGTGGGGCGGATCGATCAGGCTCGATACGCCCATGCTGTGGGCGATCGGCTTCATCTTCCTTTTCACGCTCGGCGGGGTGACCGGCGTCGTGCTGGCCAACGCCGGCATGGATCTCGCCTTCCACGACACCTATTACGTGGTGGCGCACTTCCATTACGTTTTGTCGCTTGGCGCCCTCTTCGCCATTTTGGCCGGCTTCTACTTCTGGTTCGCCAAGATGACCGGCCGGGAGTTTCCCGAATGGGCCGGCAAGGTGCACTTCTGGACCACCTTCATCGGGGTCAATCTGACCTTCTTCCCGCAGCACTTCCTGGGTGCGGCCGGCATGCCGCGGCGCTATATCGACTATCCCGACGCTTATGCCGGCTGGAACATGGTGTCCTCGTTTGGCGCCTATATTTCCTTCCTCTCGACCCTCTTCTTCATCGTGATGATCTTCTACGCTTTGGCCCGAGGGCGTCGGGTGGAAGCCAATCCCTGGGGCGAGGGCGCGACGACGCTGGAGTGGACGGTGCCTTCGCCCGCGCCGTTCCACACCCACGAGAAGTTGCCGCGATTCAACTAGTGGATAAAATCCAACATATGATACCCATACGATCCCGTATCCCGGTTTCTCGGCAGGAGAAGGTCCGCTGGCGATGCC
>JAUVQB010000167.1 GCA_030598385.1 Alphaproteobacteria bacterium
GGCCAGCTTGCCTGGAAACTGCGCCAGGACGCCCGCGTCGTCGTCCTGGAGAAGACCAACGCCCGCTACCTGAGCCGCGACGAGGTGCCGGAGCCGATCTCGCTCGTCACCTGCGATGCCTCCTTCATCGGGCTGCGCACGGTCCTTCCGGCGCCCCTCGCATTGGCCGCGCCGGGCGCGCGGCTCGTCGCCCTCATCAAACCCCAGTTCGAGGTCGGCAAGGCGCGCGTCGAGCGAGGCGGGGTGGTGCGCGACCCGGCGCTGCACCGGGAAGTCTGCGACGAGATCGGCGCCTGGCTGGCCGAACTTCCCGGCTGGCGCGTTCGCGGCCTGACCGAGAGCCCGATCCAGGGCCCCGAGGGCAACCGGGAGTTCCTGATTACGGCCGAATTGGATTAAGGCCGTGGAGGAAGCTCAGGCGCGCGCAGTTGCGGCCCCTCGCTGCTGCCCGGCCCTGGCTCCATCGCGTCCATGAGCGGCCTGAAGGTGGCGGCAAGGCGCGTCAGGTCCTGCACGAGCCCGCGCAAGCGGGCCATCTGGATCTGCCCGGCGAGCAGATCCTCCAGCAGGGCCTTGAACGGATCGCGCGGCTCCGGCAGCACCTTGACCTGCGGGCGCTCGCCGGGCTGGCCGGCCGCCTCGGCGGCGAGGGCGAGGGCGGCCTTGAGCCCGCCCAATTCGTCGACCAACCCCAACTCGCGCGCATCCTCGCCGGTCCACACCTGGCCCTTGGCCGCCGCCGCCACGTCCGCGGGCGCCATCGACCGGCCGTCGGCCACCTTGCCCGTGAAGTCCGCGTAAACCCGGTCGAGCGAGTCTTGCAGCCGCGCCCATTCTTCCGGCGAGAAGTCGCGGTTCATGCTCCAGTAGCGGGCCGCCGCGCCGGCCTCGACACCGTCCCAGTTGATGCCCAGCTTGTCCCACAGGCCGGTGAATACGAGCTTGCCGGACACCACGCCGATCGATCCGGTGACCGTGCCCGGCAGCGCGACGATCTTGTGCGCGGGCGCGGCGACGAAATAGCCGCCCGAGGCCGCCATGTTGCTCATCGAGACAATCAGCGGCTTGTCGGCCTCTCTCGCGAGCTGCACCTCGCGCCAGATCACGTCCGAGGCCACATAGGAGCCGCCTGGGCTGTCGATCCGCAGCACGATGGCGTCGATCTCCGGGTCCTCGACCGCCGTCGCGATGGCTTCCGACACGGCATCTGAGGCCATGACCCCGCCATCGCCGAAGACACCGCCGTCGTCGCTGCTGGCCAGCACGACCGGACCCAGCCCATAGATCAACGCGACCGTCGGCCCAGGCGTCGGCAAAGGGTCGTGCGCCTTGGCATAGGTCGCCAGCGCCAGGAATTCGACATCATCGCCCGCCTCGGCCGTGACCGCGTCGCTCACCTCGTCCCAATAGCCCAGCCGGTCGACCAGGCCGGAATCGAGCGCCGCCGCCGCCGGATGCGGCGCGCTGTCGATCGCCGCCCGCACGGCGCCTTCGTCGCCGCCCCGCGCCGCCGCGATGTCGCGCGCGACTTGCCCGAGCCAGGAGTCCAGGAGTTGCTGAAGGTTCTCGCGCTGGGGCGCCGGCAGCTCCCGGTCGGTGAAGGTGTTCATCGCGCCCTTGTACTCTTCGCGCTGGCCGAGCCGCGGCACGATCCCGAGCTTGTCCAGCGCCTCGCGCAGGAACGGCGTTTCCAAGGCCAGGCCGGTGACGTCGAAACCACCGGAGGGCTGCAGCCAAACCTCGCCGAAGGCGCTGGCCAAGTAGTAGTGCAGGGTCCCGTTGCCGCCCTCGCCAAAGCTTTCCGCGAAGGCGATCGTGAACTTGCCGGTCTCGCGAAACTCTCCGATCGCCTGACGCAACTCCTGCACCTGGGCGATTCCGAGTTCGCCGATGCCGAGACGTGCGACCAGTCCCTGGACCCGCGGGTCCTCGCCTGCCGCTTCGAGCGCCTCCACCGCTTCGCGCAGGGTGAGCACATGGCCAAGCGAAAGTTGGGCGAAGGGATTGTCGGAACGTGCTTCCACGAGCCCGTCCGACAGGTCGAGCGACAACACGCTCCGATCGGCTATCTCAGGCTCGGCGGCGACCCAGCGCTTGGCACCGTCGGCCCAAACCGCTAGCGCCACCACCGCGGCCACGATGAGAAAGCCGAGACTCGCCAACAGGCCGACGACACACTTGAGGATAAACATGATCAGGCGCATGGCTGCGATCTTTTACGACCTGTTTCGGGACGGCGCCCTGTCTTAAGCGGGATCATTCCGCCTGTCGAGGCTTCATAGCCTGCCCCTGGTGCGGTTGCTGGGTTATTCTCCTCCCGAAAGGGACGAGCCATGACAGGTAAGGCATGAGGCGAAAGGCACGGCCGGGCGGCGGCCGCCAGGTCGAGGTGACGATCGAGGGGCTCGGCAGCCGCGGCGACGGTTATGCCGAACTCGGGGGCCGTTTGCTGTTTGTGGCCCTGACGCTCCCGGGCGACCGGGCGCGGGTCAAGGTGACCGGCGAGCAAGCGGGGGCCTTGCGCGGCGAGCTGCTGGAGCTGATCGAGGCCGGACCCAGCCGGTGCGCGGCTCCGTGCCCGCATTTCGGGCCCTGCGGCGGCTGCGGCCTGCAGCATCTCGACGAAAGTGCCTACGCCGTCTGGAAGCGGGGCCAAGTCTTGCAGGCTCTCGAACGACGCGGCCTGGATACCTCGACCGTGGGCGAGATGGTATGCGTCCCTCCGGGCAACCGCCGGCGGGCGGTGCTAAGCGCCCGTCGATGCGGCACATCACCGGAGGGTCAGGGCTTGCGCTTGGGATTCTACGGCCGCGACTCCCACCGGGTAGAAGATCTGCGGTCGTGCCTGATTCTGACGCCCGGCCTCCTGGCCCTGATCCCCCCGTTGCGGGCGGCGCTCGAACCCCTGGCCGGAGCCGATGAGCGCTGGGGCCTGGTGGTCTGCGAAACGGAGACCGGCGTCGATCTTTGCCTGCAAGTCCACCGGGCCCCGGAACTTAGCGACCGGGAGGTCTTGGCGGCTTTGGCGGAGACGAGCGATCTGGCGCGGGTGAGCTGGCAAGAGGGCGCGGGTGAGCCGGAGCCGATCGTTGTCCGCCGCGCGCCGGTCGTGACCTTCGGCGAGGTGGCGGTCACACCGCCGCCGGGCGGCTTTTTGCAACCGAGCCGCGCCGGCGAAGAGGCCTTGGCGGACCTTGTCCTGAGCCATGTCCCCGGCGACGCCACACGGATTGCGGATCTCTACTGCGGTTGCGGCACCTTTACGTTCCGCCTGTCCGGCCAGGCCCGTGTGTCGGCGGCCGAAGGCGACGGGCTGGCCATCGAAGCCTTGCAAGCGGCCGCGCGCCGGGCCGGGCTCGTGGACCGTGTCGCGGCCGAGCAGCGCGACCTGGCCCGGCGGCCCTTGGCCGTCGACGAACTGGACCCCTTCGATTGCGTCGTCTTCGACCCGCCCCGCGTCGGCGCCAAGGCCCAAGCCGAAATGCTGGCGCAGTCGCGGGTGCCGCGCGTCATCGCCGTCTCCTGCAATCCGGCGACCTTCGCCCGCGATGCCCGCATCCTGGCCGACGGCGGCTATCGCTTGGCCTCGCTTGTGCCGGTCGACCAGTTTCCCTGGTCCATGCACCTCGAACTGGTCGCTTGTCTGGAGAGATGAGCCGCCGCGGTCAGATTGTGCGAGTGCCCTCGCGGGCCAGCTCGTCGAGGGTTTCCCCGAGCGCCCGGTCGAGGATCTCGAGCGCCTGGTCGATCTCCTCGCGGGTGACCGTGAGCGGCGGGGCGATGCGCCAGACCGAGCCGCGCTCCGGCCGCCGGCGGATATTCATGCTGAGGCCCAGCTCGAGGCAGCGTGACGTAGTGCGGGCGCCCAACAGGTGATGCGGCTGGCGGCTCTCCCGGTCGGTGACCAGTTCGACGCCGACGAGTAGGCCCTCGCCCCTGAGGTCGCCGATCGCTTCATAGCGCTGCTGCAGTCCGCGCAAGCCCGCCATCATGTAGTCGCCCAGCTCTCGCGCCCGTTCGATCAGGCGCTCGCGTTCGATGGTCTCGATCACCGCGAGACCGACGGCCGCCGGCAAGGGATCGGAGACATGGGAGGTGTAGTGAGCGAAGCCCTTGTCGTGCGCCTGCGCTTCGATCTCGTCGCTGGTGATCGTGGCCGCCAGCGGGATGCCGCCGCCGAGCGTCTTCGAGACCGTCATGATGTCCGGCACTACCCCCAACTTGCTGGCCGAAAAAGCCGCGCCGATGCGCCCGAAGGCGGTCTGCGCTTCGTCGAAGATCAGCAGCAGGCCGCGCGCCCGGCAGGCCTCCTGCACCCGGTCGAAATAGCCCTCCGGCGGCACGATCACCCCGCCTGCGCTGATGATCGGCTCGGCGATCAGGGCCGCCGGGGCGCCGACAGATTGCATGTCGAACAGCTGCAGTCCCACCTTCAGACAGGTCATGTCGCAGCGGTCGCGGCAGTGCTCGATCGGGCAGCGGTAGGCGTTCGGCTCCGGA
>JAUVQB010000414.1 GCA_030598385.1 Alphaproteobacteria bacterium
TCGGTCGACGAGATCTTGGCCGCCTGGAGCCAGTCATGACGCCTCCGACACCCCTGAAGCCGGAGTCCTGGTGGAGCTGGAACGCCGACCTGCCGGCCGAGATGCGGCACCTCTCCTCCGAGTTCATCCTCACGCCGGTCCTGTACGCCGCGAGCGAGAACCGGCCCTCGCACTTACCGCCGGGCGAGGGCGTCGTGTTCGGCCCCCGCGCCATCGGCGACGAGGAAATCCAACTCGCCTTGAGCCTCGCCGGAACGCGCCTCGACTGGCGTTACGGCCTCGATCGGGCGGGCGGGCTGAGCCTCGACTGGCGCACGCAAGCGTTCGGCGAATGGGGCCTCAGGTTTTGGGTGCTGCTGTGCGTCCACGGCGGGCCGGAGGCCTACTTCCGCTACAATCGGGCGACCGGAGAGCTCGAAGGCAGATCCGGCGGACGGCGTCTCAAACTGCAGGCGGCCAAGGCCCCGCTCCTGGTCACCGCCCACGAGGACCTGTCGGCCCTGGAGGCGGAGCTGCTGGACAAGGGGTATTTCTACCTCGGCTCGCGGGCGGTCGAGGGCGGGTTCCTCGCCCTGCGCTTCAACTTGGAAGAAGCGCCGGAAATGCGGGTGACGGTTTCCGTCGACGGCGCGCAAGCGCCCGAACCTCAGGACTCCGAACCGGAGGAAACCTCCGAGCTGCAGGGCGCCCTTCAAGCCGTGCACGACGTGGTCTCGTGGAACCATGTCTACGACTTCGTCAACGGGCGGCCTTACACGGGACTCAGCCGGTTTTGGAACGGCCGGAAGTTCGGCGGCTTCGGCGTCTGGCTCGACGACATACTGTTCAACGCCTGGCTCTGGGGCCATTTCGAGACGGCGCGCGCCCGGGACAACCTGGAGGCCGTCTTCGCCTGGCAGACCAAGGCCGGCAACTTCCCCTGCCTGGTGACCGGCAACGACGCCTGGCTCGACCGCTCCCAGCCGCCGATCGGCGCCTTCGTGGTCTGGACCCTCTTCGCGCGCAGCGGCGACCGGGACCTCCTCGAGCGCGCCTATCCAAGCCTGCTCAGGAACTATTACTGGTGGTGGGCGCGGCGCAGCCTGGGCGACACCGGCTTGCTCGCCTACGGCACCTCGCTGGACGCCGGCGACGGGCTTTACAAGGGCACCAAGCTGGCGGCCAAGGACGAATCCGCCATGGACAACTCGCCGCTGCACGATCCGGTGCCGTTCGACGGCGCGAGCGGCCTGCTGCTGGCGGCCGACGTGGGCCTAAACAGCCTGGCGGCGCTCGACGGCGAGGTCTTGGGCCAAATGGCGCGGACGCTCGGTCAGGACGCCGAGGCCGACGAACTGGAGAGTCGGGTCACGGCCCACAAGGCCCGCATCGCCGAGTGGCTGTGGGACGAAACCCGCCAGGTCTTCGCCAACCGGCTGCTCGACGGCGGTTTCGTGACGCCGCTGGCGCCCACGTCGTTCTATCCGCTGGCGGCCGGCATCGGGTCGCCGGAACAGCGGGCCGCCCTCGTCGAACGCTACCTTCACCCGGAGGACAAGTTCGGCGGCACCTTTGGCCTCCCCTCGGTCACCCGCGACGATCCGGCCTATGGCGACAACGTTTACTGGCGCGGGCGGATTTGGGGCCCGCTCAACTTCTGGGCCTATCAGGGCCTCCGGCGGGCGGGCCTGGACGGCGAGGCCGCGGCCTTGGCCGAGAAAAGCCTGCGCCTCTTCGCGGGCGGCTGGCAGGCGCGCGAATGCGGCGAGAACTACAACGCCGAGACCGGGGCGATCCGCGACCAGCCGGACACCGACGGCTTCTATAGCTGGGGCGCGCTCTTGCCCGCGCTCGCGGCGAGCGAGCATCTGGACATGACGCCCTGGGCCGGCTGGTCGGTCATGGGCCCGCCGGCCGGAACTCGCCTGGGGCCGCTGCTGACGCCGGCCGGCCGCGCGTATCTTTGCGCCGAGGATGAAAGCTGGCGTCTGGAGCGGGAGGACGGGCGGGTGCTTCTGGCGAGCAATCTGACGGGGCGTCTCTGCCATCTCTCGCTCGAGGGGGCGCAGCCGGAAGTACTGTTGCCGGCCATCGAACAAGACGACGCCTGGATCGCCTTTCCGGCCCACGAGA
>JAUVQB010000236.1 GCA_030598385.1 Alphaproteobacteria bacterium
CTCGGCTTCATCATCGAGAACCGCATGATCCGCCGGGCGCTTCACACCCGCAGCGGTGGCCTGTCGGCGCGGCTGACACGGCGCGCGCCCTGCGAGCTCGTCGACCTGGAACGGATGGCGGGGCGGGTCACGGCGCGGATCGCGGACGACGAGGGCGGCGCGCAGGTGACGGCCCAGGTGGCGATCAGCGCCGAGGGCCGCGACTCCACCCTCCGCAAGCACGCGGGCATCGGCGCGACCAAATGGGAATACGGCCAGTCGGGGATCGTCTGCACGGTGGCCCACGAACGGCCGCACCACGGCGTGGCCCACGAGAATTTCCTGCCGTCGGGCCCCTTCGCCATGCTGCCCATGACCGATGGCGAGGATGACGCGGACCGCGGGGTCCGCAAGAGGGTCCACCGTTCCTCAATCGTATGGACCGAGCGCCAGGCCCTGGTTCCGGCGATGATGGCCCTCGACGGCCCGGCCTTTTCCGGGGAAATCCAGCGCCGCTTCGGCGACAGCCTGGGCGCGCTCAGGGCGATCGGCGGGCGCTGGGCCTATCCCCTGTCGCTGATCCATGCCGAGCGCTATGTCGACCACCGGCTGGCCCTGGTGGGCGACGCCGCCCACTCCATCCACCCGATCGCCGGCCAGGGCCTCAACCTGGGCCTGCGCGACGTGGCGGCCCTGGCGGAAACCCTGGTCGACGCGCGCCGCCTTGGCCTCGATCTGGGCGCGGCCGATGTCTTGGCTCGCTACCAGCGCTGGCGGCGCTTCGACAACCTCATGCTGATCGCGGCGACCGACAGCCTCAACCGCCTGTTTTCGAACGACCTGGCGCCGGTGCGCCTCGCGCGAGATTTGGGGCTGGCGGCGGTCAACCGCATGCCGCCGCTGAAAAAGCTCTTCATGCGCCACGCCATGGGGCTGGTCGGCGACCTGCCGCGCCTCATCCGCGGCGAGGCTTTGTGATTCTGTCGCCGTCCCAGCCCTCTCCCCCACCCGACCACCACCTGAACTCCCGTGGGCAGTATGATTGGGGTGGTCGGGTGGGGGAGAGGGCTGGTGCCGAAACCTATCAAAAATACAAGAGGGGAAAGACATGGCCGGATACTGGGTGGTGAAGGTGCGGGTCAGCGACGCCGAGTCCTATGGCGAATACGCCAAGCTCGCGAGCGCGGCGGTGGCCGATCACGGCGGGCGCTTCGTCGTGCGCGGCCAGCCGGCGGTGACCAAGGAGGGCGAGGATTTCCCGCGTAATGTGGTGGTCGAGTTTCCCAGCTACGACCAGGCGGTCGCCTGCTACGAATCGCCCGCCTACGCGGAGGCTTTGACCTACGCGGAGGGCGCCGCCGAGCGCATCTTCGCGATCGTCAACGGGGACTGAGGGCCCGGCTCCGCTACACGCCGTCGACGATGACGAGTTCGGATTCCGCCGCCTCCCAGCGGATGGCGCGTACGGCCTCGTAGTCCGGGTCGTTGTAGAAGGCCTCTGCCGCGGCCCGGCTGGGGAATTCGATCACCACGATTCGGCGGATCTCCTCCGGGCCTTCGAGGGTCGCGGGCGCGCCGCCGCGCACCGCGAAGCACCCGCCGTGTTTGGCGATGAGGGCCGGCGTCTCGGCGGTGTAATCGGGATAGCGCCCGGGATCCGTCACGGTAATGCGGCCGATGATGTAGGCGCTCATGGGATTTGTCCTTTAGAGAAAAAATTAAACCTCACGGCCCAACAGGTCCTCCTCGAAGGGGTAGGTGGAGAGGACCTGGGCGCCGGCCTCGGTGATCAGCACCTGTTGCTCCAGCTTCACGCCTTCGCGCCCGCCGCCCTTGCCGATGTAGCTTTCCACGCAGACGGTCATGCCGGCCTCGAAGAGGCCGTCGTAGCCGTCGCGCGACCAGTCCTCGGTGTAGTAGCAGGCGGGATACTCGTCGCACAGGCCGACCCCGTGAACCACGACTGAGTAGCGCTGGCCGGTGCAGGAGGCGGGCAGTTGCCACGCCGTCTCGGCCAGCTCCCGGTAGCTCAGGCCCGGCTTGATCAGCGCGATGTTGGTGTGGATCTGCTCCCAGGCGAGCTTGTAGAGGCGGCGCTGCTCGTCGCTCGGCCGGCCCGGCCCGCAGAAATAGGTGCGCGAAATGTCGGCGCAATAGCTATAGGGGCCGATCAGATCGGTATCGAAGGCGACCAGCTCGCCCGGCCGGATCACCTTGTCGCTGCACTCCTGGAACCAGGGATTGGTGCGCGGGCCCGACGCCAGCAGCCGAGTCTCGATCCATTCGCCGCCGTGGGCGATGTTCACCTGGTGCAGGATCGACCAGAGCTCGTTTTCCGTGAGCCCGGGCCTGAGCGCCGCGCGCATCTCGGCCATGCCGACCTCGGCGACGGCGATGGAGGCCGCCATGCAAGCGAGCTCCTCGGGCGACTTGATGCGCCGGGCGAGCTCGGTCACCTCCTGGCCGTCCATCACCTCGAGGCCTTCGGCGCGCAGGGCGTCGACGCCGAGGAAGTCGCACTTGTCGACCGCCAGGCGCCGGTTGCCGCCGCCGTGCCGGCGCAACAGGTCGGCGAGCTCCGCCGCCCACAGCTTCACCCGTTCGGCCCCGTGCTGGCCGGCGCCGAAATAGAACCAGTAGACCGCGGTGCGGATCTCGACGATCGTCTCCAGACCGGCCGGCAGGTGGGGCGCGCTGTGGAACTCGAAAATCACCACCGGGCCCTCGGTGGCGACGAAGCAGTAGCGCACCGCGTTGTGCAGCGTCCAGACCGTCATGTTGCGGGCGCCGGTGGCGTAACGGATGTTGATCGGGTCGTAGAGCAGGATGCCGGCGTAGTCGCGCCGCTTCAGCTCGCCCCGGAGCCGCCCCAGGCGGTAGGCCCGGAGCGCGCGCATGTCGATTTGGGCCTCGCTGTCGATCAGCTGGCGGGTGCCCGCGACCGCCACCCTGCCGGAAGTGGTTTGGCGGGCCGTGCCGGGCGGCCTGTGACTATCCGGCGCCATGGGCAGGAACTCCGGGTGTTTCAGGTCTCATGTCTCTAGCGCAGCCAGGCTAAGCGGCTTGCCCTACGCCCTCCCTGGCGGGTCGCGGCTGAGGCCCTGGCGCTCCACGGCCTCGAGGTAGGCGGCCCACTTTTCCGCCTGGTCCTCGCCGAGCTCGTAGAGGTAGTCCCAGGAATAGAGGCCGGTGTCGTGCAGGTCGTCGAAGCAGAGGCGCACGGCGTAGTTGCCGACCGGCTCGATGCGCATGATGCCGACGTGGCGGCGGCCCGAGACGATCTGCTTCTGACCCGGCCCATGGCCCTGGACCTCCGCCGAGGGGCTCTCGACGCGCAAGTACTCGGCGGGCAGGGAGAAGCTCTTGCCGCCCTCGAAGGCGACCTCGAGGCGGTGCTCGGCGCTCACGTAGCGCAGCTCCTGAACCCGGTGGCTCTGGCTGAAGCTATCGCTCATGGGCCCCTGCTCCCAATCACTCTCGGACTCAGTCTTCCAGCGGCCGCGCCTCGTCCGGCAGCATGATCGGGATGCCGTCGCGGATCGGGTAGGCGAGCCCCGCCTGGCGGCTGATCAGCTCCTGGGCCTCGGC
>JAUVQB010000336.1 GCA_030598385.1 Alphaproteobacteria bacterium
ACGCTGCCGTGGCGCCGCGCGATCTCGCTGAGCCCTGCGAGGTAGCCAGCCTCGGGCATGAGCACGCCGCCGACATTGGTCGGGGCGGCCTCGACCAAGACGCAGGCCGTCTCCCGACGCTCGAGGACCCGCTCGGCCGCCGCGAGATCGTTGAAAGCCACGATGTCCGTGCCGTCGCCCGCGCTCTTCGCCAGGCCGCGCATTTCCGGCTTTAGGCCCTCATCGCCCGGCTCGTGGCTCGTCTCCTCGAGCATGCCGTGGTACTTGCCGTCGAACACCAGCACGCGGTCGCGTCCGGTGAAGGCGCGGGCGATCCTGATCGCCTCCCCGTTCGCCGCGGTCGCCGACAGGGTGAATTGCCAGCCCGGCAGGCCATAGCGCGCCGCCAGGGCCTCGGTAACAGCAATGGTCTCCTCGGTCGGCAGCAGATATTGGCTGCCTTGCCGGAAGCGGGACATGACCGCCTCGCCGACCACGTCCAGGCCATAGCCGCAGGCCATGCTGGTGTCGGCCAGGTTCATGTCGAGATAGCGGTGCCCGTCCACATCGGTGATGTAGGCGCCCTTGGCCTCGCGGACGAAGACCGGGACGTGGGCGTAGAGGCTCACCATCCAGGACATGGGAACGCCGGCCGGCATGCTGGCCCGGGCGCGGCCCAGCAGCTCCCGGCTGCGCGGCCGTTCGTCGGCGAAGCGCCGGTCCTCGCGCGCCCTCAGTTCGGCGATCTTTTGGCGGTCGATGGACATCAGAGTCGACTCCGGGGGATAACGCTAGCCGCTCTGCGGCACGCTCCGCGCCTCGGCAAGGGCGGCCGCGAGGGAGTCGGCGAGGCCGCGCCGTTCCTCGGCCGTGAGGAAACCGCCGATCGCCAGCGACTTGCCGTGGGAGCGCAGGGTGAGCGGGCTGCCGGGGGCGGGCGGGTCGTCCAGCAGGATTTGCAGCCAAGTCGGCGTGAATTGCCAGTGGCGCTCGCCGCCCCGATGATCGACCCGACGCACCGTGAGGGCCTCGCGAGTGAGGCGCAGCGTCTCGTACATGCGCGCCCGGCGATAGTTGATGCGGAAGGCGATATAGACCAAGGCCACGTCGAGGCCAAGAAAGCCGACCACCGGCCAGGCTCCGGCCAGGAAAAAGAACACACCGGCCAGGAAGCTGATGACACAGAGCACGGACATGAGAATGAGAAAGCCCCGCGGCGAAAGGCTGCGATGGGGCGTCAGGATGGCGTCGAACAGAACCCTGTCGTCATCCTGAGCGCTCGTGTGGGTTGGGAGCATGGGCGCGATCTTAGGGTGGGCGTGCCGCCAGCGTAAAGCCCGGGCCATTCTCGCCCATTGGCGCGGCGGAGTTCGGCGGCTAGAGTCCGGCCCATGAAAAAAGCCGACGTCGCCGCCTTCTTCGACCGCCTGGCCGAGGCCATCCCGATTCCCAAGGGCGAGCTCGATTACATTAATCCTTACACTCTGCTGGTGGCCGTGGTCCTGTCGGCCCAGGCGACCGACGTGGGCGTCAACCGGGCGACGCGGCCGCTGTTCGAGAAGGTGCGTACGCCGGAAGAGATGCTGGCCCTCGGCGAGGCCAAGCTGAAGGGCTATATCAAGACCATCGGGCTCTACAATTCGAAGACCAAGAACATCGTCGCGCTATCGCGCATGTTGATCGAGCGGCACGAGAGCCGGGTCCCGGCCTCGCGAGAGGTGCTGGAGACCCTGCCGGGAGTCGGCCGCAAGACCGCCAACGTGGTCCTCAACATCGCCTTCGGCCAACCCACCATCGCGGTCGACACCCACATTTTCCGAGTCAGCAACCGCACCGGCCTGGCACCCGGGAAAAATCCGCTGGAGGTCGAGACGCGGCTCGAGCGGGTGGTCCCCGACGGGCGCAAGATGCACGCCCACCATTGGCTCATCCTGCACGGCCGTTATGTCTGCAAGGCGCGCAAACCCGACTGCCCGGCCTGCGTGGTGCGGGAGCTTTGCGCCTACAAGGCCAAGACGACCCTGGAGGCGCCTGCTTAAAGCGTTTTCGCTTCGCTCAATTTCGGTGCCGGCCCTCTCCCCCTCCCAGTGCGTCGCACTCGCGCTTCGCGCGCCCACGGCATCGAAGGCTATGGGTGGCCGGGAGGGGGAGAGGGCCGGCACCGATCAACAGACAACCGCTAAGGCCAGGGGCCGCAAGCGGGTGTGACGGACAAAGTCGGTCAACCGGCCGAGCCGTCGTATCGGGCGCGGAGCAACTTGTTGAGGCAGGTCCGGGGGGCCATCTTGGTCGTGCCGTCCTCGCGCGCCTCCAGATAGGTCACCTTGTCGCCGCCGCGGTCCGGATAGAGCACGACATCGAGCACGCAGTCCTCGGCGCGGTATTGCCAGAGGCTCGCCGGCGCCTCCCGGCGGATCAGCTCGGGCGCGCCCAGGAAGGCGTTCAAGCTGGCCGGGCCCATGCCGATCAGTTGCTGAGGATCGTCGTTGATCGCCGGCTCCGGCGGCAGGGCCGCCAGCGATTCGCCCCGGGCGTCTGCTGTGGCCTCTGCTGTGGCCTCTGGCTCTGCCGGCTGGCTCGCGGCTTCGGGATCCGAGGAGATAACCTCGACCACCTGACCGGGCTCGCCGCCGGAGCCCATTCGGTCCGGGGTGGCCGTGCCGCAGCCGGAAAGTGTCAGGCCCGCGGTCATGAGCAGGGCATAAAGGACGGATTGGGGCTTTACCGGCACCGTCTCAGCGCCGCGTTGGATCCTGGGCATCGGTTTCTCGTTCCTTAGCGAGTCTTATCCGG
>JAUVQB010000489.1 GCA_030598385.1 Alphaproteobacteria bacterium
CCGCTGCCGCCGCTGGGCGTCATGATCGAAGTGCCGGGCGCGGCGCTCTCGGCTGACGCGCTCGCCCGCTTATCGGATTTCTTCGCCATCGGCACCAACGACCTCACCATGTACACGCTGGCCATCGACCGCGGCGAGGAACAGGTGGCGCATCTCTATAACCCGCTGCATCCGGCGGTCTTGCGGTTGATCCAGTTCACCGTCGAGGCGGCGCTCAGGGCCCGCATTCCGATCTCCATCTGCGGCGAGATCGCGGGCGATCCGCGCTTCACCGCCCTGCTCATCGGGCTCGGCGTGCGGGAGCTTTCCATGACCACCAACGCCCTGCCGCGGGTCAAGAGCCGCATCCTGGGCCTCGACCTGCAGGAAGCCATCCGGCGCGCCAGCGTCATCATGGATCAGTCGGATTCCGGGCGCATCATCGCCCTGCTGGACGACTTCAACGCCTTGGTCTGACCGGCCCGCAGCGGCCAGGGCCAATCGACAGCTTGCCCAAGCTCACGCCGCTTGATACATGAGCGCCCGCAGAATGGCTGATAGGATGGCGCGCTCTTGGGGCCGCACGGCCTGGATGTCGCGGCAGCGCGCACAGAGGGAAAATGACACATGACCGAGTTCGAGGACTACAGGATCGCCGATATCACGCTGGCCGACTGGGGCCGCAAGGAGATTGCGCTTGCCGAGGTCGAAATGCCCGGCCTGATGGCGGTGCGCGAGGAATACGCCGCCGCACAGCCGCTCGCCGGCGCACGCGTCGCGGGCTCGCTGCACATGACTATTCAGACGGCGGTGCTGATCGAGACCCTCAAGGCGCTGGGCGCCGACGTGCGCTGGGCGTCTTGCAACATTTACTCCACCCAGGACCACGCGGCGGCGGCGATCGCCGCGGGCGGCACGCCGGTGTTTGCCTTCAAGGGCGAAACCCTGGCGGACTACTGGGACTTCAGCCACCGGATCTTCGAGTGGTCCGACGGCGGGTCGGCGAACATGATCCTCGACGACGGCGGCGACGCGACCCTGCTGCTCCACCTCGGCCTCAAGGCCGAGAGCGATGCCGCCGTCATCACCAAGCCGGGCAGCGAAGAGGCCGAGGCCCTCTTCGCGGCGATCGCCAAACGCCTGGAGGAGAAGCCTGGCTGGTATGCCAGAGCAGGCGCCGACATCCGCGGCGTGACCGAAGAGACGACGACCGGCGTGCACCGGCTCTACGAGATGGCGAAGTCGGGCACGCTCCTGTTTCCGGCGATCAACGTGAACGATTCGGTGACCAAGTCGAAGTTCGACAATCTCTACGGCTGCCGTGAGAGCCTGCTCGACGGGATAAAACGCGCGCCCGACGTGATGATCGCCGGCAAGATCTGCGTCGTGTGCGGCTATGGCGACGTCGGCAAGGGCTGCGCCCAGAGCCTCCAGGGCCAGGGCGCGCGCGTCATCGTCACCGAGATCGACCCGATCTGCGCGCTTCAAGCCGCGATGGAGGGCTTCGAGGTGACCACGATGGACGAGGTGGCCGCAAGCGCCGACCTCGTAGTCACCGCGACCGGCAACGCGGACGTCGTCACGGTCGAGCATATGCGCGCCTTGAAACACGGGGCGATCGTCTGCAACATCGGCCATTTCGATTCGGAGATTCAGATCAGCGA